>NZ_JAFLSB010000001.1 GCF_022511165.1 Helicobacter sp.
GGTTAGGTTTATAAGTAAAAAGGTGGATGATGATTGCTTTAAAATTGGAAAAGACTGGGTGGAATCTAATATGATTATTTTAATAGAACTTATTATAGAAAGAAATTCTATTTCTGCTGACATAGTAATTGGACCCCCTAAAGACGATGATAACGCAAAAGAACAAAAAAATAAACTACTTAACCTCGCCGAAAAAGAGTTTGGTAAATATAAAAAAGAAAATGTAAAATACGCTCATATACATTCAGTGCCATTATTTGATGAAAAAAATGAATATTTTGAAAGCTTACGCAAGAGTGATAGCAAACTCAAAGAGATATTAAAGGAAAAGCTAGAAAAAAGCAAAATTATAGAAACCTATGAGGATTTTGCGCATAAGGCAAATGAACTCCTCACAAAGGGCTAAAATTCTTCAATGCCCTTTTGGTGCTTTAGTTTTTAAGATTTACCCTACCTTTTCTCTAAAAAACAAGATAATAGAATGAGATAGAATCTTAAATATAATATTAGAAAAACTTGAGAGTAAGATGTATTGCTTTAGATTCTCTTAAAATCTTGCGTGATAATTTGCCTCACATTAATACTCTATCCCCACTTCTTTAAGCCTATCGCGTATATAGCGCATTTGGATATTTTTATCAAAGCACCACTTAGGGGCTAAAAGTGTATCATCGTGCGCCCCTGCGCTGATTCTTTGCACAACTACATCAGGCGGGATTCTTTGCAGGGATTTGACAATCAAATCACTAAAGCTCTCTATGCTAATTGGCTCATACTCTCCCTCTTTGTAGAGCTTAGCTAATCGTGTGCCCTTTACCACATACAGCGGGTGAATCTTAATACCATTAATCCCCCACTCTAGCACAGATTCTAAAGAATGCAACATCATTTGTGGCGTTTCATTTGGCAATCCATAAATCAAATGAGCGCAGACTTTCACACCTTTTGCACGCGTTTTTGCAAACATCTCTTGCGCGGGGGCAATAGTGTGAGCGCGATTTGTTATTTTCAAAGTCTCATCATACACAGATTGTATTCCATACTCAAGCCAAATCTCTTTGCCTTTTTTGACATATTCCCCCAAAAGCGTAAGCAACTCATCTTGCACACAATCAATGCGTGTGCCAATACTTAGCCCCACAACATTAGGGAAACTTAAAGCCTTATCATAGAGAGCTTTGAGTGTCTCAAAAGGTGCGTAGGTATTTGTATAAGATTGAAAATACACCATATATTTACTTACGCCAAACTTTCTTTGATGAAACTCGCTATGCCAATAAAATTGCTCTTCAAGCTGTTTAAGCTGCATCGGCAAAAGCGGATTAGGGCTTAGAGAAAAATTCATCTTTACTTGTGAAATTTTATCTATTTTGATAAGACTTGGCGAGAAGCTTTCATTATCGCAATAAATGCACCCACCCTTTGCCAAGCTCCCATCGATATTAGGGCAAGTGAATCCTTGCAAAGATATAGGGATTTTACGCACCCTCTCCCCAAATCTTTTCTTAAAATATCGCCCTACACTTAGCACAAGCCGCATCAAAGCCCTTTGGTATAATCATCAACATAGCACCCATCAAAGCACGCTTTGCACCAGCCCTTGCCCTCACCTCCTATACTCCTTAAAAGCCCCTCAAGAGAAAGGAATCCTAAAGAATCTGCACCAATATACTTACGCACTTCCTCTAGGCTCTTATTTGCGCAAATAAGCTGCTCTTTATGCGGCGTATCCACACCATAAAAGCAAGGTGAGATAGTAGGCGGAGAAGAAATAAGCAGATGAATCTTCCTTGCCCCTGCTTGACGCAAAATTTTAATAATCTGCCGACTTGTCGTGCCTCGCACCACAGAATCATCAATCACTATAATATCTTTATTGGCAATTAATTCCCTAATGGGATTGAGTTTAAGCCTTACTTTGAGTTCGCGTTCTTGCTGCGTTGGCTCAATAAAAGTGCGCCCTACATAGTGATTACGAATAATACCTAGCTCAAAATCAATCCCACTTTGCTTGCTATACCCAAGTGCTGCTGCCACGCCAGAATCAGGCACAGGAATCACCATATCTGCCTCAATACAATGCTCCTTAGCAAGTTCTACTCCCATAAGCTTACGCGCCTTATAGACATTACAACCAAATATAGAGCTATCAGGGCGCGCAAAATACACGTGTTCAAACACACAAGGGTGAGGATTTGGCTCAAAAACTTGAATACTTGTAGGTTGGGTATCTGTAAGCGCGTATGCGCCATCAAAAATAAGCATTTCTCCGGGCTTTACTTCGCGCACAAATTCCGCACCTACAAGATCAAAAGCACAGCTTTCACTCGCTACAATATAGCCCATACTTCCATCTTCATTTTGAATCTTACCCAAACTCAAAGGACGCAACCCATAGCGATCGCGTATAGCAAACATTTTGCTACGAGAGAGGAATACAAAGCAATACGCACCATCAATACATTTAAGCGCATCAATGATTCTATCGGTGAGTGATTGTTTCTTGCTTTGGGCGATGAGATGAATGAGGTTTTCAGTATCAAGGTAGGTTTGAAAAATTGCCCCTTGCTGAATGAGCTTTTTACGCATATCTTTTGCATTAGTGAGATTCCCATTATGGGCGAGTGCAAGCTCTCCTAACTCATATCGTGCAAAAATGGGCTGTGTATCATTAATAGAATCTTCCCCTGCAGTCGAGTAGCGATTATGCCCGATGCTTGAGCGCCCTTTGAGCTTATCTAAACGTCTTTGGGTAAAGATTTTTGTTACAAGCCCTATATTTTTGATTGTAGTGATTTTTGTGCCATCACTTGCGGCGATACCACTTGCTTCTTGCCCTCTGTGCTGCATTGCAAAAAGCGAATAATAGCTTAACATACTCGCATTATCGACATTATACACGCCCACAATTGCGCATTCTTCATTCCAACTCTTCATTCCTCTAAGCCGCCCTTATTTTGTCTCGTGTGTGCATTGTATAGCAACAAAACTAACAAGCAAACTCTTAGATTCTAAAGCGAGAGGGCATCTTGTATGCTATATAAGCCACTTTTTTGTCGCACAATCCAACTTGCCATATCAAGCGCACCCTTCACAAAAGTAAGTCTTGAAGTCGCATTATGTGTAAGCTCCAAATACTCACCATCAAGATAAAATCCCACACTATGACGTCCGCACACATCACCACCACGCAAACTCATCACGCCAATCTCACTTTTGCCTCTCTCGCCAATATTTCCATTACGCCCACTCACGCGCACATCGCTTAATTTTAACCCTCTTGCGTTTGCACAAGTTTGTGCGAGAGTAAGGGCTGTGCCTGAAGGAGCATCTTTTTTGTAACGATGATGTATTTCACAAATTTCTATATCACTCTCTTTAAGAGCGCTTGATACGAGCGAGACAATCTTATTAAGCACTGCTATACCTCTACTCATATTTGTCGCATAAAGGATAGGCGATGTGTGAGAGGCTTCCTCAAGCAAATGATGCGTATCATCATCAAGTCCGGTTGTGCCTATCACAAGGGGTGTAGGGAAATGAATAGCTACCTCAAGTAGAGCTTTTGTCGCTTCTGGCGAGGAAAAATCAATAATCACATCGCTTGATTGTAAAAAAACCTGAAAATCCTGTGTTACCATTGTGCTAGAGGGCAATGAATATTGTAACTCATTGCGCACATACACGCTTGAAAGCGTAAAATGACTACGATTTAAAATCTCTTCAATTAATAATCGTCCTACGCGCCCTGTCGCTCCAAAAATCCCTACTTTTAACATAGCTTCTCCTTTAAGCAAGATTCCTATATGTCGCTAAAGACGCAGATTCTAATAAAAAACCCTAAATAAAGCATATATAAGAATCTAGGCTTTGGATTACTTATGTTCTAAATAAGCAATCGCTTGTAATGCGGCAGTAGCCCCATCTCCGGCGGCACATACAACTTGTTTTGAAGCTTGTGTGCGCACATCTCCAGCAGCAAAAAGTCCGGGAACATTTGTCTTCATCTGCAAATCCACCTTGATGCTACCCCACTCATCACATTCACAAAGCATTGAGCCATTTTCTTGCTTCAAAGTCGCTGTATTCACATCATAGCCCACAAAAATGAAAATACCATTAACTGCAATATCTTCAAGTTGATTTGAATCTGTGTGTTTGACAAGCACACTTGTTACCCCTGATGAATCGCCCTTAATCTCCTCAACAACCGCAGGAGTAACAAGGCGGATTTTATCATTGTGTTTAACGTGCTCTATTGTTGTGGGTGCAGCGCGAAATTCATTGCGTCTATGCACAAGATGTACTTTAGAGCAAATGCGGCTAAGATATACTGCCTCTTCAAGTGCAGTATCGCCACCACCAAGCACAACAACTTCTTGATCTTTATAAAAGAATCCATCACAAGTAGCACAGGTGCTAATACCTCGCCCCCAAAACTCTTCTTCGCCTTTAAGATTTGCTTTTTTTGGACTACCTCCAGCGCAAAAAATTACTGCTTTTGCTTGTTCGCTTTTGCCTCCAGCAAGGGAAATCGTAAAGACATCACCATTTTTGCTTACGCGTGTTACTTCACTCATCTCGTGGCGCAAACCAAAGCGGAAGCATTGCTCTTGCCAAGGCTGCATAAAATCCATACCACTCACAATTTCTTTTACACCCGGATAGTTTTCTATCTCACTGCTTCCTGTGATTTGCCCACCGGGCATTCCCTTTTCAAAAAGTACTACATTTTTGATACCACCTCGTGTCGCGTATAAACCCGCTGTAAGCCCAGCAGGACCACCACCGATAATTGCTAAATCAATCATTATAACTCCTTATAATTTATAAAAATTATCTTTTATTATAAATTATTATTTTAATAAAAGAGTAATGGGGACGCTTTTTATTTTAATTTCATAAAATTAGTGAGCAATCTTAAGCCGACATCGTGGCTTTTTTCAGGGTGCGCTTGAATCCCAAATAAATTATCCTTATTTACAATCGCCCCAAAAGGATAGCCATACTCACAATATGCAAGAATAAGCTCCTCCTTAGCTTGTATATGGAAACTATGCACAAAATACAAAAAACTCTTATCATCAACGCCCCTAAAAATCTCTAAACCTTGCGCCCTTTGGGTAAAATGGATACTATTCCAACCAATATGAGGGATTTTAAGTGGAGCGATACCCTCAAATCCCACCACTTCACCTTGCATCAAGGAAAGTCCCTTGTGCTCACCAAATTCAAAGCTTTTTTCAAAAAGTAGCTGCATACCAAGACAAATGCCAAGTAGATATTTGCCACTTTTAGCAAATTCAATCACAGCCCTATCCATTCCTATATTACGCAAATGCTCCATTGCATTACCAAATGCACCTACACCGGGTAAAAGAAGCTTATCATAGTCTTTGAGATTTTCAGGTTTAGATTCTATACGCACCTCAAAATCGCCCACCTCATTTTTGTTTTGGATAAAATCAAACGCATTTTGCACACTGCCCAAATTCCCCACACCATAATCAACAATACCTACTCTAATCATTCGTAAGTCCCTTTAGCCATTGAGAATTACGCGCTATCACATCATCACGTTTTTGCAATAAATGGTCGCGTATCTGCTCCAAATCCGCACAGCTTAATACATTCATCACAGCAGAAGAAAGTGTGGTTTGTGAAGCAGTAGGAAAGGCATTAAGTAAAGATTCTATTTCCGCTATGAGTGCATCTTTTGAGGTTATCTCGCCACTTTTACTTTGATATAAATCTGCCCCTACTTTTTCTCTCATTAACATTAATCCTGTGTATATGTTGGATTTTGCTTCTTTGTATAAGCGGTAATATGTCGCTGCAATGTCGCTATAAAAATAGCAGAATAAGGCTTATCTTGGGGTATTTTTTCACAAAAAATAGCAAGTGCCTCATAATAATCTGCCTCTGCTATATTTCCCTTTAAAAGCTCATATTTGAGATAAAGCCAATAAGTATTCAGCACATCGCTATGACAATAATGATTAATGCGCATAAGCGCAGCAAGCTGAAATACAGCCCTTTTAGATTTAAGGTTTTGTTGAGATTCAATATCTGCTTGAAAATCTGCATTCTTATGAGTTTTGCTCATAGATTCACTTTTTGCATTAGAATCCATATTATTTTGCTCATCTCTTTTATCCTTAAGCACCTCATCGCCCTTAAAATAAATCTCAAAAACCTGCTCTCCACTCATATCGTATTTTCCCACCAAATCAAGCATTTGACAGAGATAATCAAGCTTGAGTGAGCGCAGGGCACCAAAATGCCCTAAGCTCTCAAATAAATCCGTATGAAATTGCTCACTATAACGTTGGCGATAGTTTTCCCATTTGCTCTTATTATGCGCGGGGTTATCTTGCTCATAATAAGCTAAAGCGCTTATATCATAGCGCATTGCGCGTAAAAGTAAAGTAGGTATATCAAAATTGCGCCCATTAAAGCTCACAAGCTTTGGATTATGCTTATTGATATATTGCCAAAATTCACTTAAAAGCGTTTTTTCTAATGTATCTAAAAATGCTTCCTCCAAAAAATCTATATCCTCGTTTTTTGGCGCATTATCTTGTGTGAATTGGGCAGATTCTGTATATTTTTCCCTTTGTGCTTGAGTATCTTGCACCCTTAAGGTTAGCTCATCTAAAAAACTTGTGCCAAAATGCCCCACCTTTACAAATCGCCCAAACTCATCGCATATCACACTAGAAATACTTATCACACGATGAAAACAAAGAGGGAGAAACTCACTCCCATTTTTTTCATATTGCGCTCTAAAGGCAATTTGAGCAATCTCTAAAGGTGAGCCCTCATAGCCAAAAGTGCGCCTTAAAAGATGAAAATCAGGGATTGTCTCAATATCAAAGACACATATCATTCCATTGCCTTCTTACAAAATCTAGCTACAATATTACCAAAATTTACCAACAAGGAAGCTGTATGCACGCATTATTAAGTGTGAGTGATAAAGAAGGTATTGTGGAGTTTGCGCAGGATTTGGTGGCTTTGGGTTATGAGATTCTAAGCACAGGCGGAACACTAAGCCTCTTACAAAAAGCAGGAATAAAAGCCATAGAGGTAAGCGATTATACGCAAAGCGCAGAGATGTTTGATGGGCGGGTAAAAACCTTGCACCCCAAGATTCACGGCGGAATTTTATATCGGCGTGAAAACCCACAAGATGTAGCCCTTGCACAAGCAGAGGGTATTAAGTCTATTGATATAGTATGTGTGAATCTCTATCCTTTTAAGCAAACCATTGAGCGCACCGATGATTTAGATGAAATTATTGAAAATATCGATATTGGTGGTCCTACGCTCGTGCGTGCAGCGGCAAAAAACTATGCAAGCGTGCTTATTATTACCGATAAAAATGATTATAAAAGCATTATAGAATCCTTGCGCAAAGGGCAAAATACCCTAGAACTACGCAAAGCAATGATGATAAAAGCTTTCTCTCACACTGCAAGTTATGATGCAACCATAGCAAATTATATGAATGAACGTTTCCTTCAAGGTTTTGGGCAAAAGATGTTTATACAAGGAGAGAAAATAATGCAAACGCGCTATGGGGAAAATCCCCACCAAAAAGGTGCGCTCTATGGCTTTGGCACATTTTGGCAAGAGCATTTTATACTTAAAAAAGGCGAAGCGAGCTTTAATAATCTCAACGACATCAACGCTGCCATTAAAATCGCCACAAGCTTTGGCAAAGAGGCGAAAGCTGTGTGTATTATCAAACACGCTAACCCTTGCGGCTTTGCAATTAAAGATTCGCTTTTGCAATCTTATATTGCCGCGCTTAAATGCGATAATATAAGTGCTTATGGCGGTGTAGTAGCAGTAAATGGCATTGTGGATAAAGCTTTGGCTGAAGAAATAAATAAGATTTTTGTAGAAGTGCTTGTTGCTGGGGATATTGAACCTGAAGCATTGCAGGTGTTTGAGGGCAAAAAGCGTATGAAGATTTTTACCCAAAATAGCTCTGCGCTGTCCTTGCCCTATGATCAGTATGATTTTAAACATATACAAGGAGGATTCTTACTCCAAGAGAGTGATAGAATCAGTGAGGACGAAATAAAATCGGCTAAGCTTGTGAGCAAAAAAGCACCAAATGAGGCACAAAAAGCGGATTTAAAAATAGCCTATATCATCGCCGCGCTAACTAAATCAAATTGTGTGGCTTATGTCAAAGATGGCGCACTCGTGGGTATTGGTATGGGTATGACAAGTCGTGTTGATGCGGCAAGGGCTGCATTTGCTAAAGCAGAAGATATGGGGCTTAATCTGCAAGGTTGCGTGTGTGCTTCTGAAGCATTTTTTCCATTTCGAGATAGTATTGATATAGCCCATAAATATGGTATAAGCGCAATTATTCAGCCCGGTGGAAGTATCCGCGATGATGAAGTGATACAAGCCTGTGATGAATATGATATAGCAATGTATTTTACGCATACAAGGCATTTTTTGCATTAAAAGAGGTTAAAACTCAAAAATCTATTCTAGGATACTTAGAATCTCACAAGCAATACATTAAAAGTAAAAATTCTAAAAAACAAGAATTTATTACGCTTAAAAAATTAAGAAGAAAGAGGGGGATTCCGAATCCTTGTAGATTCAGAATCTTAAAAAATTAAAGTTTTCCTGCGTTTTTAGCAAGGTATTCTGCCACACCTTTTGCATTAGCTTTCATACCTTCATCACCTTTATTCCAACCTGCTGGACATACTTCGCCGTGCTCTTCTACAAATAACATCGCATCAACCATACGAATCATTTCATCAACATTTCGTCCAAGTGGAAGATCATTAATCACTGCGTGGCGCACAACTTTGTTTTTATCAATCAAAAAGCTACCGCGAAGCGCAACTGCACCATTAAAAAGCACATCATAATCGCGAGAAATTTGTTTTGTAATATCAGATACCATAGGGAATTTTACTGCGCCGATACCACCTTCATTAACAGGCACATTTCTCCACGCAAAATGCACTTCTTTAGAGTCAATAGACACACCAATCACTTTTACACCGCGCTCTTCGAAATCTTTTACGCGTTTATCAAATGCAATAATCTCACTTGGGCATACAAAAGTGAAGTCTTTAGGCCAAAAAAATACAACTGCGCCATTTTTACCGAGATTGTTATAGAGACTGAATTTATCCTCGAAAGTTCCATCTGCTTTCACTGCTTCTGCTGTGAAATCTGGTGCTGGTTTTGTAACTAACATTCTAACTCCTTAATAAAAAAAATTATTAATAACAAATTGTTATTATGAAGTGCATTGTAATACGCACAAGTAACAAAATGCTAAACAATATCAATTTATAGTCAAAAATACCGCCTAAAGCCAAATGGAGTAAAAATATATTGATTCATATCACTCAAAATCTTTGATATAAATGTATTGCCATATTTTCTTGCGATAATACATTTATATCAACTTTTTGTGATATTTGATGCTATTTTGAGCTAAATCATTAGGCTAAAAATTTGCCCTTATTTTTATCCACATATTGCGCCCGGGCTCATAGATTCTCTGCGTGGGGGCGATATTAAGTGCGGGTATATCAATACCATTTTTAGAGAGATGATACGCATAGAGCGCATTTGTGAGATTATCTATTCCGGCAAGAATCATAAAAAACTTATACTTATAGCCCCCATACACATTAAGCGTTACAAAGCCTTTGGTAGCTCCCAAATCCTTGCCTATCACATTGCCATAATCAAGCGCGTAGCGATGTTGCGCCCCATTGCCAAAAACATCAAGCCTCAAAAGCCAATTTCCCCATTCATAAAAACTTGAAATCTGCGCTTGAAGCGGCGCGATTTGTGGAAGCGGCGAATGAGATTCTAGGGCATTTATACTACGGAGATTTAGCGCATAAGTATAGGCAAGTGAGCCATAAAAATGCCACCGCTCCCACGCAATATACTCTGCTTCAAGCTCCCCGCCACCAAGAAAAGCATCGGTATTAAAAGCATTAGTGTTATCTGCATTTACATAATGCAAAAGAATATAATTTGTGATATGTGAGGCATACGCGGACACTTTGGTATGAAAGGCTTTGCCCTCATACACAAGCCCCATATCAAATTGCGTATTTGTCTCTGGGCGCAGATTCATACCATTTATCTTACTTACCTCCCAAAAGTCCGCCCCTCTCTGTGCCACTCCAATCCCCGCATAAAGTGTAGTTTCGTCAATATAATGCTCATATCTCATAAAACCACTTGCAAGAGAATGCAGAGATTCTTTTGAATCCGTCTCTTGTTGTGTTTTTAAATAATCATATCTTGCACCAAAAGCTAGGGCAAATTGTGATGTGGGCGCGTATTGCCCTTGTGTGAAAACCCCCGCACTATCAAAGGTAAAATCCCTCGTATAACTTTGAGAAAGCACACTTTGAGCTAATTCTTTGGTGGTGCTATTCATTGGAGTAGCGCGGCTACTATGCTCATCGTGATTATAGCTCCCTCCCACATACAGCTCGATACTCTCATTGGGGTAGAATCTAGCCTCTATTCTACCGCCTGTATTAACGCGCTTTGGATTGCTTAGCATATACATTAAAGGAGGAGGACGATAAGAGAAATTATCCATAATATGATCAATCTCATTGCGCCACAAGCGCACATCAAGGCGATTAATATCGCTTATATACTGCTGCAAGGCAAGATTGTAGGAGATTCTATCAAAAGCTGATGCGTCCATTGCTCTATCTGCGTAAGAAGCATTTCCTCGCCCTATATCGACATCTAACTCGATATTTGTGCGCTCATTGGGGGTGAGCGCACCTATGAGGCTTACAGATTCTCTTTTGTAAGCCGAATGCACTTTTTTATCATCTCCGCTGCGATAATCATTAGATTGATAATGCGAATATATGGCTTGAAGTGAGCCTTTTGTCCCTCCAGCTATCACATTTGCATTCATATCAAATCGCCCGAAGCTCCCATATAGCGCACTTACATCGGTATTAAAGCTTGGTTTTAAAAAGCGTGTTATGTCTCGCTCAAAAAGCACCCCACCTGCTATTAATGAACCATAGCGCACATCTTGGGGACCCTTAAGCACAGAGATGCGATTATAATTTTCGGGAAAAACATAGGTAATTGTCGTATCCATACGCCCACTACACGCACCGCTTAAATACCCACCGCTTACAAAAATCGGTAGTCTTGAAGCACCTTGGGAGCGAAAAAATATTTCGCTCCCCCCTCCACCCTTGCGCGCCATAGAAAAAGATGGAATCTGCAACATCGATTTTGCCACATCACCACTATGCAGGGGCGTATCTTTGCCCTGCCATTGCAAATGCGTGGGAGAAGATATATCATCTTTGATAAATGAATCTAGCACCACAGAGGGAGGTAAAATGCGCTGTGTAATGAGATTTGTGCTATATTCTTTAGGATTTTCTTGCCCAAAGCAAATCATACCACTTATACTTGCTAAAATGCACAAAGAATGCGCATAAGAATAAGACATCATTATTCCTTTGAGTAAAAATCTAATGAAAAAAGCACAAAAATATTAAGAAAAATGCAAAAATGAAATAATCACTCTCCATTGTAATAAATTAAAAATAAATTAAGCTTAATTGATTACAAGAATCTTAAACCAAAGTATCAAAAAAAGTAAAATGTCCTCATTCATATTACAATACTATTCATTGACAAAATATTCATAAAAAAATAAAAATACATATTGTAATATAATTTTTTTGTGCTAGAATCTTACATAAAATACAAGGTGGGTATATGGCAAAATCATTTCTTTTTACTTCAGAATCTGTAACAGAGGGGCACCCAGACAAAATGGCTGATCAAATCAGCGATGCGGTATTAGATTATATTATAGAGCGCGATAAAAAGGCACGTGTAGCGTGTGAAACACTCGTAAGCAATGGCTTTTGCGTAATTGCAGGTGAGCTTAAAACCCATATTTACGCCCCTATGCAAGATATTGCCCGAAAAGTCGTGCAAGAGATTGGCTACACAGACGCGCTTTATGGCTTTGACTATCGCTCTGCAGCAGTGCTTAATGGCATTGGCGAGCAAAGCCCAGATATTAATCAAGGCGTGGATAGAGAAGATGGCGAGATTGGCGCAGGAGACCAAGGGCTGATGTTTGGCTATGCGTGTAGGGAAACTCCTTCACTTATGCCTCTGCCTATTTGGCTCTCTCACCGCCTCACTGAAGGCTTAGCCCAAAAGCGCAAAGATGGCACATTACCCTTTTTACGCCCTGATGGTAAATCACAAGTTACTGTGCGCTATGAAGATGGCAAACCTGTGAGTATTGATACGATTGTTATCTCTACCCAGCATAGTCCAGAGACACAACAAAGCCATTTAAAAGATGCAGTGATTGAAGAAATTGTGCAAAAAGTTTTGCCAAAAGAATACCTCAATAATAATATTCGCTATTTTGTTAATCCCACAGGAAAATTTGTTATCGGCGGACCACAAGGCGATGCAGGCTTAACTGGACGCAAGATTATTGTAGATACTTATGGCGGAAGCTGTCCTCACGGAGGTGGTGCATTTAGTGGCAAAGATCCAAGCAAAGTCGATAGAAGCGCGGCATACGCGGCTCGATATGTCGCTAAGAATCTTGTTGCAAGTGGCGTGTGTGATAAAGCTACTGTGCAAGTAGCCTATGCTATTGGCGTGGTAGAGCCTGTCTCTATTTTGGTGGATTCACATAACACAGGAAAAGTAGAAGATTCTAAACTCACAGAATGCGTAAAACATATCTTTCGCCTTACTCCAAAAGGCATTATGGAATCTTTAGATTTGTTGCGTCCTATTTATCAACAAACAGCGGCTTATGGGCATTTTGGGCGAGAATTGCCTGATTTTACTTGGGAGAAAACTGATAAAATCGATGCAATTAAAGATTTTTGCAATATCAAATAAGCAAGATTAAAAAAACACCCTTAATATGCAATAGATAATACACAAAGCAGGAGCAGGCACTATGCAAGAGCTGTCTAAATCCTACCTTGAGGGCGCAACAAGTATCTTACCTCGCCGATATGGCATCAAAACAGGTAAAACTTTTCTCTATGGTGCGCCAAGTGTGGGTAAAAGCGCATTAGCACTTTTGCATAGCAAGGGATACAAAAACGCACTTTATATTCATTGTGCTGATTGTCGCACTCATATAGAATCTGCAAATGCCCTGATTCTTAAAGCCTATCTTGAACGCACATTAGAACTTTTAATTATTGATCATTACACGCCAAGCATCTCTTTGCCAAATCTTTCTCATATTATTCTTATTGCACGCTCAAGCGCGCTTTGTCCGCAGGGATTCCAACCAAAGCATATACGCGCTTTAAGCTTTGAAGAATATATAAGCTTTGATAATAAAAATTTCTCTATTAATCATCTCTTTAATGCTTTTCTTAAAGAGGGCAATCTCCCACAAAGTCCATTTCTCGCCCCACATTTTAAAATCTTACAAAAACAAGAGATGTTAAAACTCGCTCTAGGCAATGACTTTACGCTTTTTTGCGCCTTGCTTTCTCTCCAAGCAAAAGCATTGAGTGTGCATCATATTTACACATTACTTAAAAAATCTCATAAAATCTCAAAAGATAGAATCTACCCGCTTTTGCGCTCATTGGAGGAGCAGGGCATTATTTATTTTGTGCCTCACATCACGCATACGCACAAAAAGCTTTATTTTTATGACTTCACGCTCCCTCTATGTGTAAGCAATGAAAAAAATCTCCAAGCAATGCTAGAGAATATGCTACTTTTGGAGCTTTTTAATTTTTGTGAGCGATATAATGTAAGCACAGAAGTGTGCTATGGAGATATGGGGGAGTTTAGCTGCGAGCTTGGCGTGTTTATATTTCTCCCCTTTGCTACAAATGAGAGTATAGAATCTAAGCTTGCCAAACTTAATGCTCCCTATACACGCCTCTATGTGATTACCTTTGATTTTGAAGGCACAGGCAAGATTCACACTCGCACACAAAATATAGAGTGGATAGCAATGAGTTTTATTAATTTTGCCCTTGAATTTAGTGTGTGAGGGATTCTTCTAAAATTTGTGAAGAGGATTCAAGTGGGCGACCAAGCAAGGCTTCAAGGAATATCGTTGCATAACTCCCCTTTGGCAAACTAAATTGCAATTCAAAATGTGCCTTTTGAGCAATATACTCACTCTCAATATCCTCCGCCCATACCCACGCATAACGTCTCGCGCCATTTGCTTTAATGCAAGAATCAATATAGGGAGTTTCGCAAAGTGTAGCCATATGCTGTGCGTGAGTGAGTTTTGTGCCGCTAAGTGCGCCCATTGGAGCAATATCTCTTTGAATAAAACGCGCCACTTCATTGCTTAATTCATCGCATATAAATGCCTTACCAAAGGGATAATGGCACATCACATCGCCTTGAAGTAGCACAAAATGCTGTTTTTGAGCTTGAAGAGATTTAAGTATGTGCATATCACATACCTCTCCTAAAGCCTTAAGGGCTGTATTTGATGAAGTGTGCAGAGCTTTAAGGGCTTGTGTTGGGCTAAAATGATGCAATATTTGAGAGAGTTCAATACGCATTTTAAGCCATTCATTAAATAAATGGCTTTGATAGCTTGAGATGAGAAAATGACTTATTTTTTTATTTCTCATCTGCATTTGATGATGCGCTAATGCCCTACCACTTTCAAAATTAGTATTATCCTTACCAAAACGTTGATTACCAAAATAATTTGGAAAGCCGCTTTGAGCCAAGAAAGCAAGAATAGATTGCAATTTATGGGCGCAAAGAGGAGTGCATTTTTTGAGGCGCATAAAAAAACGATTGCCTTTAAGATGCCCGATTTTAAGCTTATTATGATGAGGGGTGATATGGAGAATCTTTACTTGTTTTTCTTCCAAAAAGCTTTGAGCTAATTCAAGTTTAGGAAGCAAGGAGCAATGAATGCTTAGCATTTGATATGTTGTAGCTGCCTTGTCTTTAAGCCCTGCATAGCCAATATCACGCGCTTTGCAACCCAAAACTTGAGAGAGGAGATTGAGAAGTTCAAAGGTGCTTAGAGCTTTTTTACGCACATAAATAAAACAATGCTCCCCGCTTCCGCTTGGCTCATAAAGAGGAATTTCTTTGACGACAAAATCGCGTGTAGAAGCACTAAAATAGCAATCACAAGGGCTATGACTAAAGGGATAAATGAGCATAGATTAAATAATCGTGCGCTTAATGTAAGGAGAGAGATGAGTAAGAATCTCATAACTAATGGTATCAAAGGCTTTGGCAAATGGGCGGACATCATCAAAAACACAAATGCGTGCTTCATCACATAAACAAGAAAAACAATCCATTGAGGAACGAGGCAGAATCTGATAGCCTTTGGCTGTATAAACCCTCTGTCGTTCATTCACACGAAAAAACCCATCGCCATAGCCAATATCATAAGTGCTAATGCGACTAGGATTCTCTAAAGTCGTGCAACCACTATATCCTATACGCGCACCTGCATTTAAAGTGCGTGTAGAAACCCTATCAGCATAGAGTGCAGCCACTCTGCGTAAATTTGTACTTAAAGGCGTCTCAAAAGCCACATCTAAATACCCATAGAGTGCAATACCTATGCGCACTAAATCATCTTCGATTCTACCTTGACTTGCTACACGAATAGCCCCCGAAGAGCTTAGAGAATGAAATCTTGGCAAAGCAAAATGATGTTTTTGGGCTAGAATCTTCACGCGTTCTTTAATATGAGCAAAATTTGTCTGCGCCTCTTCAAAAGCCTCATCAATATCATCACCATAGCCATTATGAGAAAATACCCCCACAAGCTCCAAACCACGTTGTAAAATAAGAGTAATAAAATCCTCAAGCTCATCTGGCTCTATACCATTGCGATTCATACCGGTATTGACTTTAAGCTCTACTTTCGTGCCTTGAGGTAATTTCTCAATATGCTCTTTTTGATTAATCACAAAAGCGATATGTGAGGGAAAATCGCCCTCTGGCATTCCATAAAGTGCAGTGATTTGAGGAAAATACGCACTCACGCGTAAGGCTTCATTATAATTTTTAACAAACACACTTTTTATCCCACATTCACGCGCTAAAGTGCTTATTTGCTCTAAGCCGTGTCCATAGGCATTATCTTTTAAAACAGCGGCAAGTTCTACATTTGCGCCAATATGCGAAGATATGAGATGAAAATTATGTTTGTAAGATGCGGAAGAAAGAGTAATTTCAGCCATTAAAAAATATGCGGGAAAATCCCGCATATTGAGTTATTTAGGAAGCTTAGAGATGTGATCTGCCAATGCTTCAATATCATCATCAGTTAAACTCGCTGCTTGCCCATACATAACGGCTGCTGCACCACCATTATTTTCTGTTTTTGCTCTATAACCTTTGAGCTTTTTAACCAACTCATCTTTTGCCATACCAGCAATTGTTACATCACCTTTGCTTCCGGGTGCTACCTTTTTCGCATCAGCTCCGTGGCAAGCAACACATTTCTTAAATGCTGCAGGCTCAGCAAAAGCAAAACTTGCAAAACCTAAAAAAGCGAGAATAAGCAACTTTTTCATATTCGATCCTTTCATTGTTGAGATAAAATAACTCATAAATTTTACAACTAAAACTTTAAAAAAAACTTAAATACTTTAAATTTTTACACGCGCACTCATTGCGCGAGAGAGTGAAAGCTGATCAATAGCATCTAGCCCTATGCCTGTTGGCACACCTTGAGCGATTTTACTAAAATGCACCCCACCTTGAATCTTATCCTCAATATAGAGCATTACCGCCTCATTGGCAAGGCTTGGAGAGAGAGCAAAAATCACTTCGCGAATGGATTCTGCTTGAATCCTTTGATTGAGCAAAGCAAAATCAATATGCTCTAGCTCCCCACCTAAGACAAAATAGCGTCCGCTAAACTCCCCTATTTCCTCGATAGTAAGCACATCTTGCGGACTTGCCACGATGCAAAGCTCGCCATTTTCGCGCGTGGATTCTGCACATATCTCGCATATCTCACTTTCACTTAAGCAAAAACATTTTTGGCATCTCTGCGTAACAAGGGCAGCATTTTCAATCGCGTGGGCGATATTTAAACCTAAAAATTTATTTTCCATACACAGAGCATATGCCATTTTATGCGCACTTTTTTTGCCAATACTAGGAAGCTTTTCTAAGGCAGAAATAAGCTCATAAAATGCTCTAAGACTGCTTTTGTAGTGATTCATAATATAAGCCTTTGTGATTTAAAAGCCAAATCATAGCGCAAAAATTTAACTTTGCCTTATAAAATCTTAGATACAATCCCACATTAATCTTTCCTCAAATAATGCTTAGGAGTAACTTTTGGATACATTTGATTATTATGAAATCTTAGAAATTTCGCGCACAAGCGATAAAGAGAGTATTAAAAAAGCCTATCGCAAAATGGCACTTAAATATCACCCTGATAGAAACCCAGATGATAAAGTCGCCGAAGAGCAATTTAAGCGCATTAATGAAGCCTATGAGGTGCTAAGCGATGATTCAAAGCGGCAAATTTATGATAAATATGGCAAGGAGGGATTGCAAAATTCCGGCTTTAGTGGCTTTAGTGGAAGAGATTTTAGCGATATTTTTGGGGACTTAGGTTCAATCTTTGAATCTGCCTTTGGGGCGAATTTTGGCTTTAGTGGGCAAAAGCGCAATAATGGCAAATACAATCTTGATGCTATCATAAGCCTTGAGCTAAGTTTTAAAGAAGCTGTTTTTGGTTGCAAAAAAGAAATACATAATAGCTTTAAAATCGCTTGTAGTAGCTGCAGCGGAAGCGGCGCAAAAGATGGCAAAATACAGCAATGTAAGGATTGTGGTGGTAAGGGGCAAATCTATATGCGACAGGGCTTTATGACTTTTGCGCAAACTTGTCCTACTTGCAAAGGCGAGGGAACACAAGCAAGTGAAAAATGTCCTAAATGCAAGGGTAAGGGCTATGAGATGAGTGAAGAGAGCTTTGAGGTAGCTATTCCAGAGGGTATTGATGATGGCAATAGAATCCGCATCAGTGGGCGAGGAAATGCCGATAAAAGTGGCAAAAGAGGAGATTTGTATATTTCTGCAAGTGTGAGCGAAGATGAAAACTATGTGCGCGATGGCACAAATGTATATATTGAAGTGCCTGTGTTTTTTACCTCTATCGTGCTTGGCACAACGCTAAAAATCCCCTCTTTACGCGGGGAACTAGAGCTAAGAATCCCTCCAAATACGCGTGATAAGGAACAATTTGTCTTTGATAATGAGGGGATAAAAGATGTCAATAGTGCATATAGGGGTAAATTTGTGGCACAGATTAAAATCACTTATCCACCTAAACTTAATAGTGAGCAAAAAGCCCTTGTAGAGCAGCTTGAAAAAAGCTTTGGGGTGGAAAGTGAGCCTTATAAAAATCTCTTTGAGGAATGCTTTAGCAAGATTAAGCAATGGCTTGCACATCATAAGGCACATAAAGCGGAATGAATGGGCTTTCTTGGTATGTAAATGTAAAATTGTAAAAATTTGTGATATATATGATGTCGATAAGTTAAGATTCTATAAGTTATAATATAACATTTTTTGCAAAGAGGGGCTTTGCTCCGCTTAAAAGCGGTATTTTGGGGGCAAGTATCACTCTCTGCACTCTAGCTTAAAATCGGCGCGGAGGATACTTACTCCTATTTAAGTCGATTTTGCACCATAAGCGGCAGGAGAATCAAAAACAAAAATAAATGCCATCTCATCATTAAGGAAATATAGATGCCAAAATTTTTCCCCCACTCCCTCCCCTCTTTTACTGCTGTGTGCAACAGAGCATTTGTTTGTATTATTTGCTTTAATGCTATAATTTATGCTTCTCTTTTTTGGCAATTAAACGGGGGGGGGGGATAATGCAAGTATTTCAAGCCTCTTTGCATTTTCTATAAAAAACATCATCACCAACGTCGTTCTTTTATTTCCTATTTTTTATGTTCTTAGTCTCTTTCGTTACTCTTTTTTTATCACTTACTTTTTTGTTTTTTTGATGTTTATAATAGCCCTTGTGGATATTTTTTTGATACAATATTTCCATACTCCCCTCAATCCTGTATTTATAGATATATTTTTCTCTACCAATGCCAACGAAGCAAAGGAATTTTTTGGATTTTATAGCGATAAAATCATAGAGGCAATCACGCCTTTTTGCATTATAGGCGCGATACTTATATTATATCCTTACGCAAAGTTTTACACAAAATTTGTCCCCAAGCTGACTTTACCCCAAAAATATATTTCTTTTGGCAGAATCTTCACACTTTGCGTATGTATCATTTGCACCATCATGGTGGGCCTAAAAACATATCGTTTAAAAGAAAATCGCCTCCCCTATCTCAGTAAAAACAATGCTTTTATAAGATGGGGCGATACTCTAGCAAATGCTCTCCATACCCACTCCCACATCGCTCAATACAAAACCCTCTCTAAAGACTATGATACTTTTTTGAAAAATGTGCCCTATCCTGTCTCTGCTTCATATTTGATTCCCAATGTCGTGCTTATCCTTGGTGAATCTACCCAAAGAAACTATATGAGCCTCTATGGCTATCCTCTGCCCACTAACCCACTTCTTAGCACATTGCAAAACGCTGGGAATCTTGTCGTTTTTAGCGATGTAATCGCCCCTTCTTCAAGCACCAACACAGCATTAGAAAATGTCCTCACCTTTAGGCATTATGAAAATGCTCAAACTCCTTGGTTTAGGCAGCAAAACATTATTGATATACTCAATCTCGCAGGGTATAAGACTTTTTGGCTTAGCAATCAAGAAGTAATGTCGCTTTATGGCAATGTCCCAGAGATTATCTCTAGGAGAGCTGATGTAACGCGCTTTAGCACGATGAGTGATAGTTATAATGTAGGTGCGGCGTATGATGAAATTGTCTTAAAGCTTTTAGATGATGTGCGCGGGCAAGAATCTAAAAATAAAGATTCAAAGCAAGAGCATACAAGCACATTGTTAGAGGATTTACAAGAATCTTTATATCACTTCTATCTCTTTCATCTAATGGGGAGTCATAGCACTTACAAATCGCGCTATCCTCAAAGCTTTGAGCGATTTTCTCCACAGGATTTAGTAAATGCCCATCTCAACACCCTCGCTCCCTATCCGCACACTTCCTCTACACTTTTAAGCAAAAAGCAGCTACAAACAAAAGTAGAATACCTCAATACCCTGCTTTATAATGACTATGTGGTAAATGAGATTATAGAGCGATTTAAAGACAGCAATAGTCTTGTGATATATGTAGGCGACCACGGCGATGAAGTCTATGATTTTAGGGATTTTGCAGGGCATAGCATTATTTCAAGATTTGTTGCGGAGATACCCTTTATGATATATATGAGCGATAGCTTTAAGGCGCATTACCCCAATCTCGTGCAAAAAATCCAAGAAGCTAAAGATAAGCCCTTTATGAGTGATGATTTAATCCACGCCTTGCTTGATTTGCTCGGTATCACCACATCAGATTTTATACAAAGCCGCTCGCTTTTTAGCTCACACTATAATGACAAACGAGCGAGAATCTTCGTTGGCGTGGATTATGATAGAGATTTAAAAACAATACAAGAACAAACTAACGGGGGGGGGGGTATAAACACATACCCGAGTAAAATTTGGCTTCATCGTGTAGATGAGATACAAAAACTACTTGATTTTAAAAATAAATATTATGGCTTTGAAATTGATGTGTATTTTTTGGATTCTCCAATGCCACATTTTGATGTAGGGCACGATGAAGAGGAAAGCATAGGGTTAGACTTAAGGGATATGCTTAAGCAAATGCAAGATTTAAAATGGAGCGATACACCGCGTATATGGCTTGATTTTAAAAACCTCACTGCCGAGAACGCACAAAATGCGCTTAAAGAGCTAGAATCTCTCTGTACAGAGTTTAAAATCCCTCCTTCTGCAATCATCGTAGAGAGTGGCAATGCAAATGAGCTTGGAATTTTTAAACAAGCAGGATTTTGGAGTAGCTATTATGTGCCATACTATGATAAAGATACTCTAAAAAATCGCGGAAAGGAGATTAAGCAGGAATTAGAGCACATTGTCGCAAGTGGTAACATAAGCTCATTGAGTTTTCCTTATTATCTTTATGATTTTATAAAAAGTGGGCAATTTACCTTCCCTAGTGGCAAAGAAAATATTGATATACCACTTTTAACTTGGAATGAGGGTGAAAATGCAGTGATAAATACACAAACAAAGGCATATTTTGACCCACAAATAAAAGTAATTCTTGCTGGGGAGAGAAAAATGGGGGGGGGGAGATATAGATAATTTAAGCTATG
Source organism: Helicobacter sp. (assembly GCF_022511165.1). Lineage (GTDB taxonomy): Bacteria > Campylobacterota > Campylobacteria > Campylobacterales > Helicobacteraceae > Helicobacter_C. The sequence goes on from NZ_JAFLSB010000001.1 coordinate 21,367, forward strand.
AAAATGCGCCAAAAGCTTTTGGTAAGCATAAGCTTACCATTGAAGCTCCATAAGATTTTGCTCTTTCATCGCCTGATGTATTTCTTCATATCCTTTCAATGCACTCTCATCACAAAGCACCCATTGATTTAAGCCCTCTAAACTCATCATATGCGCTATTTTTGGATCATTTTTAAGATGATTTTGAGAGCGCATCATTTGCACAAATGCCTCTTTAAGTGCGCTATCAAAGCTTTTGAGTGCAGTAAAATTACAATGGCAATAATCGGGCGACATATAAAAACTTGCAATTTCGGGGTAACTTCCCTCCTGCATAATTCTCGCCCAAGTTGTAGAGCCAATAGCCCCCGCATCAAGCTCCCCACTGCGAATCTTATCAAGCACATCAAATTCACTCCTACCCGTATCGCCGTGTTTGCCCACATCACTATTAAAGCGAATGATGTTTATAGAATCTTGTGCATTTTTCGCGCCAAGTGTGGTTTCTGTGAGTTTTAAAGAATGCTGCTGCAAGTAAAATAAAGGCATAATCGCTGCTTGAGCAGAATCTAAACTCCCTAACCCAAAGCTCTTGCCAATAAGGCTTTGCACATTTTCTATGCTGCCTTTTTTGCTGACAAACACACTCTTAAATCCTATATCGGTATCACGCATTAAAATCGCCTCTGCCTCTTGCTTTGCTGCAAAAAGTGAGCGCACATAGGCGACATTGGTATTCCACGCAATATCAATCTTTTTATCCACGAGATAACGTACTTGTGCTTCATAATTACTAAAAAGCACATAGTCAAGGCGAATATCGCTAAAGTAGTTATTAGCATATTCTCTAATTGTATCCCAAATAGGCACAATCTGCGGGGCATAAGCCACCGCTCCTACTAAGATATTTCTCATACTTCCCCCTTAGGCTAAAAGCGCATCAGCAAGCCAAGTTTGTAGCACATCAAGGCTAGGAGCCATTACTTGAGAGGCAAAGCTATCGCGCAAATATCGCTCCAAAGGCAGTAATTTAGAATACGCCTTTCCTCCGCCAAGCCTCATTGCAAGAGAGGTAATATCCATTACTAATTCTGTGGCATTAATCCTGCACGCAAAAACCTTACAGGGTGCATCTGGTTCTTTATTATCAAATGCCCTTGCTGCTTCTTTGACAAGCGCAATTTGTGCTTGTACTTTTGTGTAGAGTTTGGCGATGTGGATTCTTACAAGCTCCTTATCCGCAAGGCGGCTACCATCGGTATATGAACGATTTTTTATATGAGAGAGAGCACATTCATACGCTGCCTTGCCTACCCCACTATACACCGCACCAAGCCCCACGACAAAATACATCGCCACAAACCCTAATTGCGCATCTGCATCGCCATCTTTACCTAATAAATATCGCTCAACATTAAGCTTTAAGTCATTATATTGCACTGGTTTTGAGACATTTCCGCGCATACCTAAGCCATTCCATACACCTTCTTCGTGTATAAGCTCCTTGGCATTGCTTGGGACAATCCAATTATTTTTACCACCTTTGACCGCACAAGAATTTGTAAGGGTTAAATAATAAGTCGCCTCCTGTGCGGAAGTAACGAAGCTTTTACGCCCTTTTAGAATCCGCTCACTCCCTGCGTCTGTTTCTGTAATATCTGGGCTACCAAAATGCGTCCCCGAGCCACTCTCACTATATGCTAAAGCCATAGTTGCCTCACCCTTAGCCACTTGGGGCAAAAACTCATCTTTTTGCTTTTTTGTTCCAAAGGTTGCCACAGTGGCACTTGCAACATTGTGCATCATATAACACAAGGCGGTAGAAGCATCAAATTGCGCTAGAGAGTAGCATACCTTAGCGTGAGAGAGGCAATCTCCGCCTAATCCACCATATTCTTTTGGCACAAGTAAGGCTGTGAATCCTTGCTTTTTAAGCTCATTATAAGCCTCTTTGGGGAATCTTGCGTCTTTGTCAATAGATTCTGTATAGGGGGCTACATATGCCTTACCAAACTCTAAACTTAACTTCTCAATGTTTTGCAAATCTAACATTTTTGCTCCTTTATTTTAAATTTTATCTTTAATAGCCTCATTAAGGATTACATAAAATTAGGCGTGTGTGCCTTACTTAAATCCCTAGCAAGCTCCTCATCAATGCCGCATTCCACTAACCGCTTTGTGCGGTTTTTTTCCATTTTTTTCTTTAATTCTAACACCTCCTCAAAACCTCTTGATATATGCTCCTCTCCCCCACCACGCAAAAGAGCCATAGATTCTAAAAGCAAAGAACTCTCGCTAATTTGGCTATCTAAGTAGTTTTTGCGCGCAAACACTACTTCTTTAAGTAAGGCAATTTTTGCAGGATTATGTGCAATAGTGTGCTTAACATTACTCATACCATAGGCAACGTGCCTACTCTCATCGCGCCGTGCAAGATAGAGTAAATGCGCACTCGCCTCATCACCCAAAGCCCTAAAGCTCTCCTCTAAAAATCGCAACAAATCAATAAAAGTCCCTTCCCCCATAATATGCAGCAAAAAGCTAGATTTAAAATAATCTTTCTCTCTATACAGACTATAAAGACTTTGTTGTGTAGTGAGTGTAGAATACTGCACACCAAGCCCTGTGGCATTGGCGCGTTTAATGAAAGATTCAATATGGCGACTTTCATCACCTATGATACTTGAAAGCAAAAGCGGCACAGGCGTGAAATAAGGCGAGATTTGTGCCAAAAAGCGACTAGGAATATACAAAGCAGAAAACTCATTTTCAGTCAAATAAGTCATAATCTGGGCTATGGCAAACTCTAAGCTAGGAGAAAATGGCGGAATCTCCTGCCATTTTATATCGCTTGAGGCATTCCATTGTGTCTTTTTGGCATCTTCATAAATGCTCTCTAATTGCGGACTAAAAATCTCATTATCATAATTATAGGTAAAATGATAAGCAGGACTTGCAGATTCTACACTCACGCCAAAGGGAGCTAAACCCTGCCTATCTGGCGCAATATGAGGATTCTCAAAGGTAGAAAAACGCGTGTGAGAGTTTTTAGTAAGCGTATAGAGGAATCTGCCTTTAGATTGGGCTTTAAGAACGCTTTTGCTCACAAATGCTTCGCCCTTAAAGCGACACCATACCAACAAATCATTCTCTAAATTATCCAAATCACTCACAATCTCAATAGTAGCGCCTTGAGGTAAGAGCAAAAACGCATTTTCTAAGCGCATAAAAAAGAGTGTTTGTGGTGGTAAATCGCCCATAAAGATACAAGATTTTTGCATAAAACCCCTATACAATAATAAAGTACCAATAAGTAAAAATAGTTTTAAGTCGCATAAATGGAGGACTTGTTATCTTTCAACCTGAAAGCTATGTAAGCGATATGATTGTAATACAATCTCACTTAAAAATAAATAATGTTTTTCTCATAGAAAAATTTCACACCACACTTTTTATAAAGCTTAACACATCAGCGAATACTTGCTCCTTATTTATCTCATTAAAAATCTCGTGTCTTGCACCCTCATAGAGCTTTAATTGCACATCAAAACCGCATTTTTCATATTGAAGTGCAATTTTTTTCACACCCTTACCAAAATGCCCACAGCTATCATCATCACCACTAATAATAAGAAGTGGCAAGTGTGCCCCATTCAAGCCTTGTGTATCATTGACAAACATCATACCACCAAAAAGCCCAATGAAGCTTTGCAGGCTAAATACAAAACAACACGCCTTATCTGCCTTATATGCCTCCACCACTGCCTTATCACGACAAAGCCACGCAAATGCACCGCTTGCATAACCTTCATCACTGCTTTTCTCAAATGCTCTATTAAATCCACCAAAAGAAAGGGCATTGATGAAATATTTGCCCTTTGTCTCCAAACCACATTTATTGTGTGAAGAGGATTAAAAAAAGAATCTGCTTTTATGAGCGAATATTTATAAGATTCTAAAATGTGTATCTCCCCTCGATAAACGCACTTCGCCCCTGTCCAATGAGGAATCCATATCCTGCAATAGGGTCGCTTGAATCCCCATTATAATAGCTATAATAAAAATGATCAAAGACATTGCGCACCCCACCATTAAAAGCCCAATCGCCCAATGTGAGATGAAAGCCTATATCAGTAAGATTATAAGCAGGGATATGCTTTTGCCCCACACTTATGCGCGGGGCAGTCGGTGCAGGAGAAGTGCTTACAAAGCCCTCCATATCTTTTTGCGCCCCAATAAAGCTATTTTGCATATACAAGCTAAGAAAATGCAAGGGCTTAAAGTTTATCCCAAGTGTCGCCTTATAGTTACTCACATAGGGGATTTTAAGGCTTGATTTAAGCCCATTATTGCGCAATACCCTCGCATCAATATAAGTAAAACTCTCACTAAGGCTCAATCTATCGCCAAAAATATACTGCTCACTTAAAAGTTCAAAGCCTGCCCTTGCTGTCTTATCATAATTTCCATAGCTCACACCTGTGGGATTATGAGCATTGCCTATGGTATAAAATTCATTATGTGTGAGTGTGTAAAACACCGCTGCACTTAGGCTTACTACATCTCCAAAGTAGTCTTTTAGCCCAAGCTCAAAGGTATCATAGCTCTCTTTTTCTAAGTCAGTGGGGAGATAGGTGCTATTTTGTCGGCGCAAGAGATTATTAGGCGAAGGAGCAAAGAATCCCCGCTCATATTTGGCATATACCTTACCACTGCTTGAATATGCATAGCTTGGGGTAAGCTCAAAGGCAAAGTTGTGATTGCTTTGGCGCAAACTCCCAGAGGCATCGGTATTTATTGGTATAGTTTGCCCTCCAGTCATCGTCATATTCATCATAGAATGATAATCCGCATTGACATCATAATAACTATAATCATATCTTGCCCCCGCACTCACTGAAAATGTGGGTGTAAAATCATATTTTTCTATGGCAAAGAGGGCATTAGAGAATTTGCTCCCTTTAAAAGGAATGCGCATCGTGTGATCAATAGCAATATTAGGAGTAGTTGCATTATACCACATCACCATTGTGCGCTCACTTTTTTGATACACACTCTCTCCCCCGAGTATAAATCTCCCATTACTATGCGTATTATCCCATTTGGCTAATGCACCAATTTTTGCATCTTTAAAAGATGAGCCACTTTGCGAATAAGGCACATTGCTTGCCCCACTATAATTCACAAGAATCCCGCTAGAATCCACATAATCAATATTATTGAGATGATAGAAAGTTTTTAGCTCAAGTTTATTGTTTTCACTCAACACCCCATCAATCCCCACACTCGTATCAAGGCGCGTTTGTGTATTATGTATATCTCCTAATCCTTTGGTTTTTCTATCACTTTTACTTGGATTTGGGATACTTTGAAAGGAATTATTAGGCGAAGTATCAATCACACCTGAAAAATAATCCACATCAACATATACAGATGAAGCATTGCCAAAATCTTTTGTGAGATTAAAATTTGCTTGCGCTCCACTTGTTTTATCCCCTTCTCTGCTCCCGCCACGATTGATATATGCCCCTCCAAGCGAGATATATGTCCTCTCAAAAAGCTTGCCACCAAATTTTGCATCAGCATTATAGCTATTACCTACAGAAGCTAATGTATTGCCATAATTGAGCCCCGCACTAAAATAGGGCTGCTCATATCGCCTTTTTGTAATGATATTCACTACCCCCCCCCTTGTGCCATTTCCATACATCACAGCACCTCCTCCGGGCAAAATTTCAATTGATTCTATGCTTTGGGGAGAGAGGGTATTAATAGGGCTTACGCCGTGGCTAGAATCAAGCATATTTGCATATATGCCATTAAAAAGCACCTGCACAGAAGTATTGGCGCGATTACCCTGCCCTCTTAAGTCAAGATTACTGCCTAACCCGACATTGCTTAAGCCTACAATAGGGTTATAGCGGAAAATCTCCTCACTTTGAGCATAACCTTTGCCTAGAATAGATTCTTTGTCTATCTCATACACATTGCGATTAAGCTCATCTAAATGCGCATTGAAGTTATGGGCTTTGACAACAGATGTGCCAAGATTGACTGATTCTTGAATCATAAGAGAATCTTCTCCCAAACTTGCAATCACCAATGCACCAAGAGGCAATACTATGTTTTTCATTTTTGCTCCTTTTTGAATATGTGAGTGGCACTCTATCTTTTTTAATATTAAATTAAAATAAAAAATATAAGAATTATTATTAATAATAAAATAAGAAGGAGCATTATGGGTATTAAAATATATTAAAATAGGGATTTTTAAATTCATATTAGATGATAAAATATTGAGCTTTAAAATAAGAAAAGAAATTATTTTTATATATAAGCCTTAAATAGTGTTAAAAATAGGAGCATTACAAAATCTTTATTTTAAAGATATTACTTTTAAATTAGAAATGTAGAATCAGCGCTTGAGATTCTACATTTTGTTTTGTTTTAAATAAAGAATCTAACAAAATAAGAAAGCAAGATTCTTAAAAACTCAATAAAATAAGCAACCCAACTTAAAAAACAAAACTTTGGTGATAGATTCTAATATCCATAATAAGTAAGCCCATAGCTCACAAAAATGCGAATCTTTGTCTTTGTACTTGGGTGGGGATAGTCTTTATAGGCAATCTCAATTGTGCGCTCACTATTGCGATCTAAAAGCATATAATCTGATGAAAGAATGATTTTTAATCCACTAATATCGCCATTTGGGTGAAGGTAGAATTCTACCGCACTTACCCCCTGCTGTCCTAAACGAATAGCGCTTGGGGGGTATTGCAAATAACGTTGCGTAATGCGCCCGATATTTCTTAGATTATTGACTAAAAATTCTTGTTCGGCTAAGCCATAGTCTCCAAACTCCTCGCCATAAAGCTCCTCAATATCGCGTCTAACGATTTTATTCACGCTAGGAAATTTTTTCAAAGCCTGCAGAGAACTGCTATTGTTATTATTTTGCACCGCTTTGCCCTTGCCATCATAGAGACTTAAAGATTGTAAATCAAAGCTCTCTTGCGCGTGGGGATTACTTTGTGCCTTAGGGGATATGCTCAAAGGAGTAGATAAAGAATCTTGTTCTTGTGATTCTTGGGTTTGTTCGCCATTCCCTAGAATCTGAAACCCTGCCACTTTCATATGTGCTTCTTTTGAAGTACCTTTTTTGAACTGCATCGAAGTAAAATGCACAAAAAGTAGCCCATAAATCACAAGATGAATAATTAAAGAAAGAAAAAGCCATAACCACAAATATGAGCGAGGTTGCAAGGTAAGGGTATGTGGAGACATCACAGCTTAGTATTCTTATCAGTATGGAGGTATTTAGAAAGTCTCTCTTGCTTTTGTTCTAAAAGCTTAGCAAACTGATCATCAAAGCGCGATTGCTCTTCAAGGGTGATATTTTGAGGAATTGGATAGCGATCAATAAGTGTTGTGCTTGTTGCGCCAATCAAAATCAAATACCGATAGCCATTAGATTCAATAGTAAGAATCTTATGCTTAGAATCAAGATTCTTTTGTGAGACAACTTCGATTTTTGTAGGGTCAAATAATTCCTGCTTTGGCATAATAGAGGCAAAATAGCTCCTAAAAGGCTTTTTATGCACCATATATCGCTTCACAACCCATAGCACAAGCACAAGAAAAGCCATTACTCCTAATACCGCCACATAACGCCAAGTATCAATTCCTAGATCATTTTTAAATGGAATGAGAGTATCAAGCATACCATCATTTTTCTCTATGGGTTTAGGAGTGGGAGCTGAAGTGATAGGCTGGGGTGTAATATCAATTGTTGGAATCTGCGCTTGATGAGGCGTTTGAAGCAATACATCAAGCTCACTTGGTGGAGGGGTGATTCTCACAAAGGTAATCTTAAAAGCACGTGGGGCTTTGCTCACTTGCACATCAATAAGGCGCGGGTCGCCTACGCCAAGGATATAGAGATTTTCTTTTACATTAAAAATCTGCACTTCATTCATAAAAAAACCACGCAAATTTTGATTATGAGCCTTTGCTTGCAAGCTAGGAAAAATCACGCCCTTATAGCCTTCTTGCGCGGTGAGATGAGGAGACTTCTCGTATGTGTCCTCAAGGTTTAAGAGTATCTCAAGTGAATCTGTATCTTGCTTTATCTCAAAATCGCTTACTCTCGCATCTGCATAAAGAATATGCAAAATAGATACAAGACATATAAACACTCTGTGCCATTTCATACGCTATACCAAAATAATTATTGCTCACGCGTAAGATAATATACAATCGCATTAGAATCTAAAATTTCATTGATACGAATGGCTAAGTTACGCTCATACACCATTACTTCGCCTTTGCCAATCACACGTCCATTAATAAATATCTCGATACTCTCTCCTGCGGGCTTACCAAGATCGATGATAGAGCCTTTTTCAAAGCGTAAAACCTCTCCTAAGGGAATCTTTGTATTGCCAAGCTCAGCATTAAACAAAACATCCATATCTAAAAGCCCTGTGTATTTGTTCATCACATCTTCAAGATATGTAGCAAGCTCTATATCTTTGGCTGAATGAATACGTTGTTTATCTAAGATACTCTCTCCAGCCATTACAACTCCTTTAATCGATTAATTTACGCGTCTCATATAAATACTGCATCGCCCATCATCAAGCCGAAAATGCAAGCCGTGATCGTGATTTTTAATCAATCGATGCCCCAAAAATTCAGGGGTGGAAATATCAAAACTTTTACCAAAATCTTGTGCCATAACCTTTGCTCTACCAACTGTAAGATTTGCAAGCTCTTTTGCCATATCCTCTAATGCTTGCTCACTTGGATTATGATCACCCAAAAACTCTCTACAAAAAATACGCAAAAATACTTTATCAAAAAGTAAAAATACATCATTATGTGTGCCAATCATACTGATTCTACTCAAATAGCCTTTTTTAAGTGGCATTATCGAATCAGTGGGCGTCTTGTTAATACTCTTTTGGATAACGTCAAAAAAACTACGATGAATAGTATCCATTACAAACCACCTATGACCTATGAAATAAGTTACGTATTATACAACATTATTCTTTATATTCAAATAGCTTTAAAATTACTCTTATTTTGACAAAATCTACTGACAAAACATTGCTCGCATATTGGCTTTAATGCCTTGCAGGTATAACGTCCAAAAAGCACAAAAGCTTGATGAAGTGTGCTAAGCTGCGTTTTAAACAACTGCGTAAGCTCTTGTTCGGTTTGTTTTGCGCTTTTTGCCCCACTCAAACCTAAGCGATGAGAAACGCGAAAAACGTGCGTATCCACTGCCATATAATTTTGCTCAAAAAATTCTATAAGCACCACATTAGCCGTTTTTTGCCCTACACCCGCGAGGGTTTTAAGCTCTTCTTGAGTTATAGGAATATTGCCATCAAAATCATTCATTACTTGATTTGCCATTGCTTTTAAATGCTTTGCTTTATTGTTAAAAAATGAAACAGATTTAATAAGTTCTTTTATCTCCTCTATATCTGCTTTGGCTAAACTTGCTACATTAGGAAAAGACTTAAAAAGCGCAGGAGTTACAAGATTCACGCGTTTATCAGTGCATTGAGCAGAAAGCATCACACATACCAACAATTCATAAAGATTATGATAAATAAGCTCTGTTTTGGCATTAGCATACTGCTCCAAAAAAAGTGCTTTAATGATTGGAATATCCTTTTTTTTGCATTTTTTAAATGGTGTTTTTGCTTTAGAATCTGCCATAATAGCCCTAACTTGCCTTATTTTCAAGCACTTCAACAATAATCATTTTTGCTTCACTATCGCGTAATGCCACCTGTGTACCCTCAATGAGAATCACCACCGCCAAACGTCTAAAAGAATGGTTCACAACCTGACATATTTTATCTTTAACAATACCAAAAGACATAAGGCGATCACACAATGCCTCATCTTTAGCCTCGCAGGAGATAATTTTGCATTTTGCGCCTAACGCGCATTCATAGAGTGTCATTTTATCCCTTTTTTGTTTTATTATTTCATTTCACTTGTGCTAACGCTATGATTTACTACCTTTAAAAACACAAAAAAGATTCTATACTAAATAAAATAACAAGATTGCTCCCCATTTTTACTTCTTCCTCAAAATTAAATAATTTATTCTTGCTGCGGCAAGTTTGGCTCATTGACTACATTTTCATCATTTACATCTTCATTTTTTGAATTTGCACTAGGGAGATTGGCCTGCTCTTTAGGAAGGGAGGATAACTCATTATCTTTTTCTAATGCAGGTGAGTTAAGCATATCAAAACCTTCAGCCCTCCCTCCTACATCTGCTCCAATCGCCTCGACTAAACCATTTAAGAGATTATCAACTGGCTTTAAGATTCTACCCACCATCTCAAAAGGGCTTGTAAGAATATCTTTAAACACACTCACTTCACTTTTTGGATCATCAAGTGTGCCTTTCATCACAATCCCTGTCGAAAATTTCCCATCATCGCCTAAAATCACATAGCCCACTAATGGAATCTTATCCACAATATCCGCAAGTGTTTTAAGCGTAGAGGCTTTAAGCACCACATCAAGCTCTCGATTTTTAAGATTCACTAATCCTCCACCCTCCACATCAATGGAGCTTCCTATCAAGTTAATATTATCAAGCACCAAATATTGATCATTTAAGACAAAATCTACTTTGCCTTTTTTAATTTCATAGCCATTTGCGCCAAGCCCGGGCTTACGAAAAGTCAGCAATGCTGGCACCGTATCAATGAGTGCTAAAATATTTTGCACGATAACCAAATTCTTATAAGTCGTATTTTGCATACTAATTTCACCCTTTAACGTTCCCTCATCATAAACACCCTTAAAATTAAAAAGTCCGCCATCAAAAATATCACTTTGCCACACACGATTCAAAAATTTATCGCTAAAATTGCTTAATCTCACATCTGCGCGAGAATACGCCATATCCACATTTGCCACACCATTGCCATACACAACATCAGCGCGTATCATATCATCACGCAAAGAAAAAGAGGCATTATCCGCGGGGATTACATATCCGCCAAGATGAAAATCTATATTGCGTGCCTCAAGGTAAGTAATATGTGGAGAGAGCTTGTTTTCACGCTCATATCGCCTTTTTGCTCGAATAAATGCTTCTCTTTCCTCGCGCTCTTTTGGGCTTAGCTTCTCTCCACTCTCATTTTCTTGATTAATTTGCTTTAATACCGGAATCTGGCTTGAAAACACCTCATCAATATGCAAATCATAGCCATTGAGGATAATCTTAACGACATTCCCCTCTTTTATTAGCGCAAATTTTCTCTCATTTGTGCCAATAAAAATACCATGCTCGTTGATTCTACCCTCCAAAGAAAGAGCGCTTAGAATCTTGCCATTTTTATCATAAAGTGGATAGGTGAGATTATGCACATTGCCATTAAGATATATGGTATCAAAGTCTTTGCTTTGGACTTTAAGTGTGCCTTGTGATATGCCAAAATACTGCAAAATAGGCGAATACGCATAAATTTTTGCAATATCACTCAACTCAAAAATACTCTCTTCTCCTATGCGGATAATTAACCCAAAATCTGGCAAAGTAATGACTTTTTGCTTACCCATATCCCCCACAATGTTAATTTTTTTCATCTTATTTTTATCAATTTTTAAAATCGCTTCACTAAAGCCCTTTTGTGATTCCTCATAAATAGCTTTAATAATGCGTTTTGTAAGCTCATCGCTCCCTTTTGGAATCTTAGGCACATTTACCTTTTCAGAAAAACTCTGCGAAGTAAGCACAAATTTATCAATGATAAAATTCCCCTGCAACTTGTCATTTTGCATATTCCATAAGAGATTGAGTGTGCCTTGAATGCTTTTGGCATAATCAATCTTTGTGCTTAGAATCTGCATATATGCCTTTGTCTTATCTTGCGCAAAAATGAGCTGTAATTGCTCTGTCTCTAGGTTTTGATTACCAATTTTGAAAGTCGTGTGTGCTGCACTGATGCCGCCATTAAGCCATACTCTTGTTTGATCCTTTTCATTTTGTATATCAATATCAAGCTTAACTTGCAAGGCAGAATCCGCACTTCTTAGGGGAAGATTCACACCAAAGACTTGCAAAAGATTACTCAACGCATCATTAATATGTGCATTTTGGGAAAGGACTGAAACTTTTACCCCAAGAGGTTGGGTAAAGATATTATTGATTGCCACTTCAGAGCCCTCAAGATTTATATCTGTAAAAAATGGCTCTTTAAGCAGAAAGCGCAAACTCTCATTGCGTATATACAAAATCACACGCGTTGCTTCAATAGGCTTAAGATTCTCTGCGAGATAAATTTTGGGGGATTCTATGGCTAAATCAAGTTCGAGTGTTTTTTGTAATTTTTCAAAAAAATGCTTATCAAGTGTGCTTTTAAACCGCAAAGAATGCAATTTTAACACATCATAATGCACTTTTTTAAAAAGCCAATCATTGAGCGTTTGATTTTTAAGTTTCAAAATAAAGGGCTTAAGGGCGTCTAAATCATACAAATGCGATGATGATGCCTCTAGGGCAATCTTAGAAAAATCTGTAACCGCACGCACATAAAGTGTAGGTTGCTCTTTGTCATCTGTTGATTCTTTAGGAGAAATGCTCACATCAGCCTCAATAGCCTTTCTTGCACCTCTATAAAAGAGTCTGCCCTGCATTTGCAGACCAAAAGGAAGAATATCAAGCTGTGTAATGTGTAATTCTGTAGCTTTGTCATTCTCTTCTATGGCAAATCGCGCGATAAGCTTTGGGAAATTAATAAAATATTCTTTGCCATCATAATGCACACTACGCGGGAGATTATCTGCAAAAACAATTTGTTCAATATCAAGCTTTTCAAAATATGAAAGAACGAGCAAAAATCTTTTTACCCAGCCTAATATTTCATCAGCACTCATTGGCGCATCATCTTCATCGTCTTCTTGCGAGGTGGTATCTGTGGATTGCAAAGCGGTGAGATTAAGCGTATCAATGTGCAAAATAAACTTGTTATTTAATCTAAGATAGAATCCCTGCACTTGAATCTTGCCAAAGCTCATAGATTGGCTGTAAATGCCATTGGAGAGAATCTTGTATCCCATAATGGAGAGTGTAAGCACAATGCCCAAAAAAATCACAATACTTACAATACTTTTAGATTTGATTTTTATCATTGCCATAACCATTCTATTCTATTTACTTCAACCTGTGCAAACACAACGTATATTAGATATGCCCAAAGGCTCACTTACTAAAATTATAACATACTTAAACGACAATGGGGGACATTTCAATAAGCTTGATAGTCTTTTTATTCGTTTTTTGGGGCAACCCCAAAGTGGATTTATTGATATGAAAGCTGAAGTATTGCCTAAAGGAGCATTTTTTAAAGCACTTGTAAGCTCAAAAGCAGCGACAAAGGAGGTTACGCTTATTCCGGGTGAGACAATGTATTATTTTATCCGTATTTTGGCACAAGCCCTCTCACTCTCACCCCAATCCTTGCAAGAAGCCTATGATAAATACTTTCCTTACCCCGATGGAGTTATTTTTCCAGATACTTATAGTCTTCCTGTTGGGATAAATGAAGATGAGACAATGAAGATTCTCTATCATCTTTCAATGAAACGACACGAACAAGAAGCCATAAAACTCTGTGGCACATATGATGAGAAGGAGTGGTTTAAAAATGTCGCTATTGCCTCTGTGGTGCAAAAAGAAGCAGCAAATAATGAAGAAATGCCTATTGTAGCGGCTGTGGTGTTTAATCGTTTGAAAAAAAATATGCCTTTGCAAATGGACGGCTCACTCAATTATGGGCAATACTCTCATAGCAAGGTAACACCTGAACGCATTCGTAATGATGACAGCCCCTATAACACTTACAAACATAAAGGTGTGCCACCTTTTCCTTCCGGGAGCGTAAGCTTACAAGCTTTAGAGGCTGTGTTTAACCCAGCGCAGGTAGATTATCTCTATTTTGTGCGAGATAGAGCAACAGGGACGCATAAATTCAGCAAAACTTATGAGGAACATCGTAGCCATTTTTAAGTTTTATTTGCTTTTAAGTTAAATTATTTCATAGTTAGCAAATTAAATTTTTGTTTAACTTTTATTATTTTCAAGTTATTTTTTGAACAATTTTTAATCAAGAGTAAAGAATAAGGGCAAATAAGGTAATGATGTTTAATAAGATTGCTATCATAGGAGGTTCGGGCAATGTCGGCTCCCACATCGCCTTTTTAGGTGCAATGAGAGGAGTGGCAAAAGAATTTCTCCTTTTTAGTATCGATGTGCCTCGTTGTAAGGGTGTTGGGCTTGATATTTCACAGGCTGCAGCAATCTTTAATCTCCCTATTTATGTGCGAGGCTGTGAATCTTATGAGGAATTTGCTGAGTGTGAGATTATCATTATCACTGCAGGATTCCCACGCACCCCACAGATGAGTCGCGATGATTTATTACTCAAAAACGCACAAATTATGCAAGAAATTACACAAAATATTGCAAAAGTAGCTCCCAACGCATTGCTTATTGTTGTTTCAAATCCTCTTGATGCGATGTGTCTTGTGGCAAAAGAATGGAGTGGATTTGAAAAACATCGCGTAATAGGTATGGCAGGCATACTTGATAGTGCAAGGCTTACTTATGAAAGCAAAGTAATACTCAATGACTTTACAAAACATATTGAATCTTATGTATTGGGAGCGCATAGTGATGATATGCTGCCTTTGTTGCGCCATTGTATGTGTGATGGCAAGAGCCTTACTGATGTATTAGACTCTCAAATGCAAGAGGAAGTGATAAAGCAAACAAAGGGTGGTGGAGCAAAGATTGTTGGCTACTATAAGCAAGGTAGTGCGTATTTTGCTCCTGCAAGTGGAGTGATTAAAATGCTTGAGCTCATTGCTACTCCAAGAGAAGATGTGCTAGTATGTAGTGTCTATACAGAGGGTGAATACGATATGGAAGGTATTTATATTGGACTTCCTATCAAATTGAGTAAACAAGGAGTAAAGCAAATTGTAGAGCTACCATTAAACGAACAAGAACAAAAAATGTTAAAAATCTCTGCATTAGGTATCAAAAAACAAGTTGAGATTCTTAAAAATAATGGATTGTTAAAAAAGAGAATCTAAGATAATATCACTTAAATTTTAGGTAAGAAAGGAAGGAAAATGGGTATTAAAAAAGCACCGCAAAATGTGCCAGTATGGATTGATGAAACACGTTGCAAAGCGTGCGATGTATGTGTATCGCTTTGTCCAAGTGGCGTTTTAGGTATGAGAAAAGATGAGCATAGAATTTTGGGTAAAATCATCTCTGTGGCACACCCAGAGAGCTGCATTGGTTGTAGAGAATGTGAGCTACATTGCCCAGATTTTGCTATTTTTGTCGCCGATAAAGATGAATTTAAATTTGCTAAAGTCAGCAAAGAAGCACAAGAAAGAGCGGCAAAAGTCAAAGAAAATAAATTTATGGTTCTATAAGGAGAGAGTATGCGTGAGTTAATTACAGGAGGAAATGAGCTTGTCGCGTTAGCCGCGATAGAGGCGGGTTGTCGTTTTTTTGGTGGGTATCCTATCACACCCTCAAGTGATATTGCCCACGAAATGAGTGTAGAGCTTCCAAAAATTGGTGGAAAATTTATCCAAATGGAAGATGAGATTAGTGGTATTGCTGTGGCTTTGGGTGCTTCTATGAGTGGCACAAAGGCAATGACAGCTACTTCAGGTCCGGGTATTTCGCTTAAATCTGAACAAATTGGTTATGGTTTTATGGCAGAGATTCCGCTTGTTGTGGTTGATGTAATGCGTGGCGGTCCTTCTACCGGGCTACCTACACGCGTATCACAAGGTGATGTCAATCAAGCTAAATCACCAAGCCACGGGGATTTTTGTTCTATCGCTATTGCAGTTGGAAATTTGCAAGAAGCTTATACGCAAACAATTCGCGCCTTTAATCTTGCTGAAAAATATATGACGCCAGTATTTTTGCTCCTTGATGAAACGATTGGACATATGCACGGCAAAACACTTATTCCAGATTTAAAAGATATTGAGCCTACAATTTATAAAAGAAGAGAATTTAAAGGTGATCCTAAAGATTATGAACCCTATGCTGTGCCACAAGATGAGCCAGCTATCTTAAATCCATTCTTTAAGGGCTATAAATATCATATTACCGGACTTCATCATAGTGGAAGCGGTTTTCCAACCGAAGATGAAAAACTCTCACAAAATCTTATTGATAGACTCTTTAATAAAATAGAATCTCGCGTTGATGATATTGTAGAGTATGAGGAATATATGCTTGAAGATGCAGAGATTGCTATTGTTGCCTATGGTTCTGTTTCGCTTTCTGTAAAAGAAGCGATTCATACTTTGCGTAAGCAAAATATAAAAGTAGGACTTTTCCGCCCTATCACACTTTGGCCTAGCCCTGCAAAGCAGCTTAAGGCTCTTGGTAAAAAATTCTCAAAAATCCTAATGATTGAGCTTAATAAGGGACAATACAGACAAGAAGTAGAACGCATTATACAAAAAGATGTTGTATTTCTAGGCAAGGCAAATGGTCGCACTATTTCGCCCACAGAGATTATTACAAAAATCAAGGAGATGTAAGATGGCTTTTAATTACGAAGAATATTTGCGAATGAATAAAATGCCAACACTTTGGTGTTGGGGCTGTGGCGATGGTGTAATCTTAAAAAGTGTAATACGCGCCATTGATGGACTTGGTTGGAATATGAATGATGTGTGTATCGTGAGTGGGATTGGCTGTTCAGGACGATTTAGCTCGTATGTAAATTGTAACACAGTGCATACAACACACGGGCGAACAATGGCGTATGCCACAGGCATTAAACTCGCTAATCCTGATAAAAAAGTTATCGTTATTTCAGGCGATGGGGATTCAATGGCAATTGGTGGTAACCACACAATCCACGCGTGCAGACGCAATATTGATTTGAATCTTGTAATGATTAATAACTTCATTTATGGACTTACAAATTCTCAAACTTCGCCTACTACACCAAAAGACTTTTGGACGGTTACAGCCCAATATGGCAACATCGATCCTAACTTTGATCCTTGCGAAGTGGCGAGTGCAGCGGGTGCGACTTTTGTTGCTCGTGAAAGCGTGATTTCACCCAAAAAGCTTGAAAAAGTCCTTATGGAAGGCTTTACGCACAAAGGCTTTAGCTTCTTTGATGTTCATAGTAACTGCCATATTAATCTTGGACGCAAAAATAAGATGGGCGA
The DNA here is from genome assembly GCF_022511165.1 of Helicobacter sp. Taxonomy (GTDB): domain Bacteria; phylum Campylobacterota; class Campylobacteria; order Campylobacterales; family Helicobacteraceae; genus Helicobacter_C. The sequence continues at coordinate 38,614 of NZ_JAFLSB010000001.1, forward strand.
AGCAACTTCTATGCTTAAATGGATAGAATCTCGCCTTGTTTCTAAGAATAAATTTGAGACGCTATCACCCGAAGAGCGTGTGGGTAAATTCCCCACAGGTGTGCTTAAACATCAAACAGATAAAATCGAATATACACAAGCTTATGATGGTGTTATCGCTAAAGCCAAAGCTAAAGCAGGGGGTGCAAAATGATACATCAACTACGATTTACAGGAGTAGGTGGGCAGGGTGTGCTTCTTGCAGGTGAAATTCTCGCTGAAGCGCAAATTAGAGACAAAGGCTATGGCGTTCAAGCAGCGACTTATACAAGCCAAGTGCGTGGAGGACCCACAAAGGTGGATATTCTCCTTAGTGATGAAGAGATTCTCTATCCTTATGCAAATGAGGGCGAGATTGAATTTATGCTCTCTACTGCACAAGTGAGCTATGATTCTTTTAAAAGTGGCGTTAAAGAAGGAGGCATTATTGTTGTTGAATCAAACCTCGTGCGCCCAAGCGATGAAGATAGAAAGAAATTTAAAATTTATGAGATTCCTATCATTACGATTGCTAAAGAAGAAGTGGGCAATGTTGTAACTCAATCTGTTGTAGCCCTTGCCATTACGGCTACTTTTACGCAATGTGTTGCAAGAGATCTTGTGTTTGAAACAATGATAAAAAAAGTTCCTGCTAAAGTGCAAGAAGAAAACAAAAAAGCTTTTGAGCTAGGTGAGAAATACGCCAAAATTGCTAAAGAAAAAGCTTAAATAGCCTCTTTTTCTGTCTTTTTTTTTACAGCCTAAAAGAATTGCCTCTTTTAAGGCAATTCTTACTTTTATACTTCCTCTTGTGTTATGTTTTTATGCTAAAATTGTAGTTCTATATCTTTATTAAAGGATTCTTGTGGCGCATACAGCATCTGAAACGCATATTGAAAATTTACTTGAAGAGCCTAAACTCTATCGTGTATTGCTTCTTAATGATGATTATACAGCTATGGATTTTGTAACGCAGATTCTTATAGAAGTGTTTGATAAAACTTCTGATGAAGCAACTGCCATTATGCTTAAGATTCACAACGAAGGCAAGGGAGTGTGTGGTATTTATACCTATGATATTGCCGAGCTTAAAAGTCAGATTGTAAGCCAAAAAGCGAAGCAGCAAGTTTATCCATTGCGAGTTATTATAGAAGAAATGCCTTCTTAGGAGCAAAAATGATAGGACAAAATCTCACGCTTATTTTTAATGATTCAATTGATATTGCGCGGGAAATGCGCCATAATATCCTCACAACAGAACATCTTTTTCTTGCCACACTCAACAATACTCAAGGAAAATCTATCTTAGCAAGATGTGGGGGTAATATCCAAGAGATGCGCCGCCAAACAAACCTTTATCTACAAAAGTATGTGCCATTTTCGCACGAGCTTACAAAAAATCCCATACAAACTCCCGCCCTTGATAGAATCATAGAAACAATGGTAAAACACGCCCAAAATAGCAATCGTCAAAGTGTCGATGTGGGCGATTTACTTGCTTCGATTATGGAAGAAACTCAAAGCTTTAGCACACAGATTCTCAAATCTCAAGGCATTGATAGGCTAAGTGTGCTTGAAGTCATCACACAGCAAGAGCAAGATTACCAAGAGCAGCCAGATATGAAAGAATCAATAGAGAGCTATCTTGCTAAATACACAAAAAATCTTTCTACTTTTGCAAAAGAGGGCAAAATAGATCCTGTGATAGGGCGCAATGAGGAGATTTGGCGTGTGAGTGAGATTCTCTGTCGGCGCAAAAAAAATAATCCTATACTTGTGGGCGAGCCGGGTGTGGGTAAAACTGCCATAGCTGAAGGTTTAGCCCTTGAAATTTATCATAAAAGATTGCCAAAAGCACTTCATAACGCACAAGTTTTTGCGCTTGATGTAGGAGCTATGATTTCAGGAAGTAAGTATCGAGGTGATTTTGAAAAACGTCTTAAAGGTGTGTTAAAAGAAATTGCACAAGTCCCTCATAGTGTGCTTTTTATCGATGAGATTCACACGATTGTGGGTGCGGGGGCAACTTCAGGCTCAAATCTTGATGCCTCAAATCTCCTTAAACCCGCTCTTGCAAATGGCACATTGCGTTGTATTGGTGCGACAACATTTAGTGAGTTTAAAACACATTTTGATAAAGACAAAGCTCTCTCACGTCGCTTTAGCAAAATCGAGGTAAAAGAGCCAAGTTTGGAAGATTGCTACAAAATCATAGAGGGTTTAGCCCCGATTTATGAGGCATATCATCATATCAAATACACTAAAAGTGCGCTCAAGGCTTGTGTTGATTTATCTGCACGATACATAAGCGATAAATTTCTCCCCGATAAAGCTATTGATTTGCTTGATGAGGTGGGTGCAAATAGCAAGATCTATCGCACAGATAAACACAGCACACCTACAATTACCATTAGGGATATAGAAAGCATTTTAAGCAAAAGTGTGCATATTCCCAAAAGTTCTATTAGCACAGATGAGAGTAAAGCGCTTTTACATTTATCAAGCAAACTCAAAGAGCGCATATTCTCACAAGATAAGGCTATTGATGAACTAAGCAATGTGATAAAAACAAACAAAGCAGGCTTAGGCGAAAGTAATAAACCTATTGGAAGCTTTGTTTTTGCAGGACCAAGTGGTGTGGGCAAAACAGAGCTTGCTAAAGAATTAGCAAAGATTCTAGGCATAGGCTTTGTAAAATTTGATATGAGCGAATATATGGAGGCACATTCTGTTTCTCGCCTCATTGGCGCACCTGCTGGATATGTAGGCTTTGAGCAAGGGGGGTTGCTTGTTGATGCTGTGAGGAAAAATCCTCATTGCGTGCTTTTGCTTGATGAGATTGAAAAAGCACACGCTGATATTTATAATATTTTATTGCAGATTCTAGATTCTGCAAGCTTGACAGATAATGCCAATAATAAAGCAGACTTTAAAAATGTGATTGTAATTATGACAAGTAATGCCGGAAGCAAGGAGGCAAATACTTTAGGCTTTAGAGCAGATATGCAGAGCAAAAATGAAAATGCGATTAAATTACTCTTCTCACCCGAGTTGCGTAGCCGTATTGATAGCGTGATTCATTTTAATCCTTTGGGCTTAAAAGAATATATGCTCATTGCGCAAAAATATATCAACGACCTTGCCTCCACGCTTGTTGCGCGGCGCATTAATCTAAGTATAGATTCAAAAGCTCTGCGCTATCTTGCCTCACAAAGTATGGATAAGGCTCTTGGTGCGCGTGAGATGAAAAAAATCATCGATAGCCAAATTAAACTTCCATTAAGTGATGAGATTCTCTTTGGGGCGCTCAAAAAAGGAGGCGAGGTAAAAATTACCCTCAAAACCTCAAAAGGTGCGCCATCACACATTAATCTTGTGTGCAACGCATTGCATAAAAAATCTAAAACAAAAAAAGATGTTGCCCCAGCTCTTTAATTTCTCGTGGGAAGAGGTTCTTGCGTGTGTGTATCGCCCTGCATTTGAGAGTTTTAGTGGATATTTTAAGCCCATTTGCGATTTTCATAGAGAGATAAAACTCATTGGTTTAGATAAAGAAATGGCTTCCCTCAAGCACAATACCCAAGCTTTTTTGCAAGGAGAAAAAGCATCTAATGTCTTGCTTTGGGGGGCAAGGGGCTGTGGCAAAAGCTCACTTATGCAGCTTAGTTTAAGCTCTTTTTTGCACCCTCGCTCGCCTTTACGCATTATTGAACTAAGTAGAGAATCTTTAGGGCTTATGCCTATGGTGCAAGATTGTGTGCGGGACTTAGCTTATAAATTTATTATTGTCTGTGATGATTTGTATTTTGAGGCAAATAATCAAAACTACAAATCCCTCAAAAGCACCCTTGAAGGCTCTTTTGAAAACAAAGCTCAAAATGTGCTTTTTTATACTACCTCAAATCATCGCCACCTCATAAATGAATCCTACCCCCAAGATACACTTCATCTCAATGATGCCCAAGATGAAATCCTCTCTTTAAGTGATCGGTTTGGGCTAAGCATAGGATTTTATACTTTGAGTCGTGTGCAGTATTTGGAGCTTGTTGAGCATTTTCTTCAATCCCCACTTGATGAAAACCTAAAATTAAAAGCATTGCAATTTAGCACACTCAAAGGCTCACATTCTCCTCGCATAGCACAAGAATTTTGCACCCTTTATCATAATGGGATTTTCTAAAAATCCCTTACTTTAGGGGTTTGGAGGAGGGCTTTAGGTGGCGTGGGAGATTTACCGATGAGATAGTCATATACCCCCGCTTTAAGATAGGGCTTAAGCTCCTCAATAGGTATAACGGCTCGGTTGTCAACGCTACAATCCACTGCTATTCTCTCTCCTGTTTCTTCATCAAAGGTAGCAGGACATATCCCATCCCTATAATAAGAATAATAATAGAATAATCCACTATACTCAAAATCTCTTATAGAATCATTTTCACCCGTTATGTATTTACGAGCAAGGGATTTGGGAAGCTTATCAACTCCTCCGGTATTTAATAATTTTTTTGTTTTAATATCAAATAATACTCCTTCACTTATGCTCTCGCCCATACTTCCAGAACCATACAAATTAGAAAACGATATATATGTGTCATTAATAAATAAAAGAACAGGACTATCCCGATATTGACTATACTCATCAATTTCCTTCTTCTCTCTTGCCTCTTGAAGTGATTGAGCCTTAGTAGCAGTAAAACCATCATCACTGGACAGAATCATTATCTGCAAATCTGGGAAATATAAAAAATCATTATACCTCGAATAACTGCCCTCGACATAATCTCTCACATAAGAGCATACCTTTGTAGCAGGACATTGCGGGGCAAAAGTAGCAAGCTTTTGTTTTTTTATACCAACTTGAAGCTCTAGGTTTTGATTTAAATTTAAATCTATATCTATATCCATATCCATAGTACTAGAATATGGAAAATTAAAACCAATCTTTGCTTTTTTATTCTTTGTTATTTTAAAGGGAATCATTGGCTCATTAGGCAGGGCAATCACACCGTGCGTAATGTTTTTCTTATATATCTGCACAAAAAAGCTCACTTCCCTCTCGCCAATCTTACCACTATATTTGCGTAAAAGCACCTCGCCCCTATCTATCTTATAAGCTTCAACAGGATTGCGTTCTTGTCTTGAGGCAATCATATCTACTAAAGCTGCGTCTGAATTTGCCTTTTCTAGCCTCTTTATCTCCTCAATATACTTCTCTGCAGCCTTAGGCATTTGTGCCTTTATCGCTTGTAATTGTGTGAAAAATAGCTCCTCTGTGGCAGTCGCAGCTATCACAAACTGAAAGCTTAGAGCCAAAAGCCCATATATTATGCAGATTTTCTTGCAAAGTTTCATTTTTACTCCTTTTAAACATAGCATAAGCCATTGCTTGAAATGTATCTAGGTTGGGTATTATGCGTTTTTTTTTTTTTTGTTTTTGCTTAAAAGATAAAAAAGGGGGCATTTTGGGTTTGTTTTGATAAAGGCTTTGATAAAGGCATTTAAAATATATTTTTTGAAAAAGCCTTATATATGAGCTTTTTACAAAAAGTGCGAATAACTTTTGTGTGGCAGGATACACACTAGATTTGGTATAATACAACAAAAGGAGATTCTATGCGTGTGATGTCTTGCTTACTTGCCTCTGCTATGTTTTTAGGTGCGCTTATAGCAGATGATGCTGCTTCATTGCAGGAAAACACACTCCCTCTCACGCCCTCCCAGCAAATGCTTGAGCTTTTCATTGAGCCTCTAGGTGAGAGCCTTGAAAATAAAGATAACCTTGATTTAAACTACCTCCGCACCCTCATTGCCTATCATCAGGGCATTATCAATGCCGCGCAATTCCTCCTCAAACATTCTCAACATCAAAGAGTGCGCGCCCTAGCCAACACCACAATCAAAGCACAAACAGCGGAGATTCTGTATTTTCAATCCCTCTTGCCTAGCCTTATGGAGCAAAAAAAGCTCTATAGTCCCAAAGAAGTAACACTTTTTAATAACCACCTCAAAGCCTCAAGCAAAGAGATAAAAGAAAGCATTAATGAACTCGAGCTTGATAAAAATATCAATCGCAATTTTCTCCTTGCGCTTGTCTTTCATCACCAAATCGCCCTTTCCTTCTCACAAGAGATTTTGCAATATACGCAACTTGAGGAGATTAGGACAATCGCCCAAGATATACTCCAACTCTATGAGCAAGACCTTGAATCTTTCCACACCCTCTTTACAGCCCTCCGCTAAGCGCAATAAACGCGCCCACCAAGCAGATATAATAGCAAAAAATAGAGACAATAAAAGCAATGCTAATGCCCCAAAAAGCGTGCCAAAACCCATATCAAAACCTACGCAAAAACTCACATCGCAATCTATGCAAAAGCCCACACAAGAGACAGATGAGATTCTTATAGGGAGGGTGCAGCATCTCTACATCTCACGCTTTACCAAGCAGGGCGCATATCTTATCGCCTCCCCGATACAGATTCAAGAATCAAAGCGCGATACGCCTTTACACACACAAGCTCACAAACTCACATCATCGCGCACGCAAGATTCTATGGCTCTTTTTGGGCAAGATACTTTAAAGGCTAAAATACACGATGAGAGGGCGCATTTGCCTTTACTTGAAGTGCTTTTGCCCAATAAATTTCTCCCTCCACAACATCATATAAATGATAAACTTGAAGTATTCGTCTATACAGATTCTAAAGATAGACCTATCGCTACTACACAGCGTCCAAAGGCGCAATATAATGATATAGCAATCCTTGAAGTCATAGGACATAACGCCTTTGGTTGCTTTTTGAATCTAGGTATTGATAAAGATTTATTTATGCCCTGCAAGAATCCAACGCGCTTTATTTTGAATCAAAAAGTTGCAGTCATTATCACACTTGATAAGCAATCGCGCCTTATTGCCAAAACCGATATTCAATCTTTTCTCCACAAGGCTCCAGCTTTTGCACCCCACAGCAAAGTAAATGCTTTTGTTTTTGAGCGCACACCTCTTGGCTTTGGCTGTGCTGTGCAAGGGGAAAAAGATACAAAAAAATATTATGGCTTACTTTTTCATAATGCTATCCCACAAGGAGAGTGCGTGAATCTTGGCACTTATATTAATGCCTACACACAAGGCTATCGACCTGATTCTAAACTTAATCTCACACTTTTTGCTCCCCATAATGATGCACAAAAATCACTCCTTTTAGATTCTATGCCCCTAGATTTAAACTTCTCTGCCTCGCCAGAAACTATTTTTGAAAGATTTCATATAAGCAAGAAACTCTTTAAAAGGCTTATAAATGAGCTTGTGCGCGAAGGAGAAATTACATTTGATAAACAAAGTGCTATGTTTAAACGCATCAAGTAATATTTCTTTATTATATTTAAAGGAGCAATGATGACAGCACTTATTACAGGCGCATCTTCAGGCATAGGTAAGGCTATTGCAAGAACATTTGTGCAGCATTCTCATAGGGTAATTATACTCGCGCGAAGAAAAAATGAACTTCAAGTCTTGCAAGAGAGCTTAGGAGAGCTCTGCCAAAGTATCGTATGTGATGTCAGTGATACAACATATATAGAATCCGCGCTCAAAAGCCTACCCACAGCATTTCAAAATATTGATGTGCTTGTGAATAACGCAGGAAAAGCACTAGGCTTAGAAAGTGCAGATAAAGCAAATGTGCGTGATTGGGAAGAAATGATAGAAGTCAATATCCTAGCTCTTATTAAACTCACGCGCCTACTTTTGCCCGCAATGGTAGCGCAAGGCTATGGGCATATTATTAATATTGGCTCTATCGCAGGGAGCTATCCCTATCCGGGCGGCAATGTATATGGCGCAAGTAAAGCATTTGTGAGGCAATTTAGTCTTAATTTAAGAGCAGATTTATATGATAAAAATATTCGTGTAACTGACATTGAGCCGGGCTTATGTGGTGGAAGTGAGTTTTCACTTGTAAGATTTAAAGGCGATGCACAAAAAGCCCAAAATGTCTATAAAAACACAAAGCCTCTAATGCCAGAAGATATAGCCCAAAGTGTGCTGTGGGTGGCAAGTTTGCCTCAACACATTAATATCAATACGCTTGAGATAATGCCAACTATCCAAGCCCCAGCCGCACTTAATGTTTATAAAGACACAAAATAAAATATAGTTTTTAATATATTTTCTCTAAAAATGGTAGAATCTACCCTATATTCAAAAACAAAAGGAGTTTTATGCAATGGAATGCACAGAGTTGGACTAATAAACCTATCAAACAACACCCACCTTATACAGACAAAGCACTTTTAGAATCCATCAAAGCACAGCTTAAATCCTACCCTCCGCTTGTTTTTGCAGGAGAGGCAAGAGCCTTGCAGGAGCGTTTAGCTCAAGTATGTAAAGGCAAAGCATTTTTATTGCAAGGGGGGGATTGCGCAGAGAGCTTTTCGCAATTTAATGCTATCAATATTCGTGATTTATTTAAAGTCATTATTCAAATGGGGGCAATTCTTACCTTTGGTGCATCTTGCCCGGTTATTAAGGTGGGGCGCATCGCAGGGCAGTTTGCTAAACCTCGCTCAAGTGATATAGAAACACAAGGGGATATTTCTCTGCCGAGCTATCGTGGCGATATGATTAATGATATGGCTTTTAATGAAGAAGCGCGCAAACACGACCCAAACAGACTTTTGCAAGCCTATCATCAAAGCGCAGCAACACTTAATCTCCTCCGTGCATTCGCGCAAGGAGGGTTTGCTGACCTTAATCAAGTTCATAAATGGAATCTAAGCTTTGTAAAAAACAATGATTTTGGACGCAAATATGAGGAATTAGCCTCACGTATCACACAAGCACTCGATTTTATGAAAGCCTGTGGTATTAGCCCAAATCACCCTACACTACGCGAAACAGAGTTTTACACCTCACACGAAGCTCTTGTTTTGCACTATGAAGAGCCTTTATGCAGAGAAGATTCTCTTACAGGTGATTGGTATGATTGTTCAGCACATATGCTATGGATTGGAGAACGCACAAGAGGGCTTGATGAAGCGCATATTGAGTTTTTGCGCGGAGTAAAGAATCCTGTGGGTGTAAAAATTGGACCAAATGCGACAAAGGCTGATATTATGGGAATTTGTGATGCGCTTAATCCCCATAATATTAGTGGTAGGCTTAATCTCATTGTGCGTATGGGTGCGGATAAGATTCAAAATAATTTCCCCAAACTACTAGAATCAATCAATAAAGAGGGGCGCGAGATTGTATGGAGCTGTGATCCAATGCACGGCAATACGATTAAAGCAAACAATGGCTACAAAACGCGTGTATTTGATCGTGTGCTTAGCGAGGTAAAGAGCTTTTTTGAGATTCATAAAGCCTGTGGAAGTTACGCTGGTGGAGTGCATTTAGAAATGACGGGCGCAGATGTAACAGAATGTGTGGGAGGCTCACAAGCAATCACTGAAGAAAGTTTAGTGTGTAATTATAACACACAATGCGATCCACGCTTAAATGCTACACAAGCTATTGAAATGGCTTTTTTGATTGCAGATATGATTAAAAATCGCTAAGGCTAATGCCTCTTAGGGCAGTTCATATTTTTCTTTTTTAAAGGTAGTGAAAAACCCGCAAACACTGCCTTAGTGGCAAAAAATATATTAAGGGAAATAAACCTTTTTTGCAAAAAATAATTTTACAGATTCTTAAATTAGAATCTCAAGCTTTTTTATCTTAAAAAAGAATCTAGATTCTAAACCATTTTTGGAATCTCACAAGCATATTACCTTATATTCTTATTGCTAAGAGATTCTTAGAATCTTAAAAATGGATTTCTTATTTTTAGAGTTTTTAAGATTCTAGAATCTTAGGGTAGATTTTTATAAGATTCTAGAATCTAGGCACAAAAGAAACTACATTCCGCCTTAAAATGTATGGCGGAGATAGAAGAATAGATGTGAGCGGTCATCTTTGCGCTTTTGTGTCAATAAATTACTTGTTTGGTTATTATAGGCATAAAGTGGGCTATATCCAGCCTTTGTGGTATCACTAAACCACTCAACTTTTCCACCTACAGCGAAATCCTCGCGTATTTGATAATCAAGCAAGAGGGCTACACTTTGCTCACTGCTTCGTGGGCTATTTGTGCCGCGCCCTAAAATCTGCCAATTAAAATTGCCGTGCTTTGCGCCAAAATAGCCATAGCCTGTAACAGCATTGCGCCCAATGATATCATTCAAAGATTGCCCTATATCATACGCGCTTCCTGTCCAAATATCAAGCCAGAGTGGATTCCCCCAGCGCCCAATAAGTTCATTAGCATTGCCAAAGTTTTGATAATATCCTGCGCCAAAGAAAAAGTTATTGACCTCAAGTCGCTCATCAATATGCAGTGTGTAAGAATATTTCTCTATCTCACCCCACCTCTTTCCTAGCCCTCTTTGTTCTAAAGCAGCCACAGGAGCGAGGAAGCGCACTTTTGTGAGGGATTTAAAGCCTTGTGATTCCTTACTTGGATTGCTATCAAAGGTAAGGCTTACGCCCGGTGCAGTTACAATACCTTGTGTAAAATATGAGAATCCAGATAGGGTAAATCCACCTGCGCCTATATCAAGCCCTGCAGCATAGATATTACGCGTAGCTCCTCCTGCATAAGTTCCAAGCACACGATAGTAGTCATTAAACCATTGATCATACGCAAAAGCGCGGCGATTTGAGAAAAAGCCCCACGCTTTTACTACGCCAAGCTTCACATAAGTTTCAGCACCTTGTGTGTAGCCACTAAACCACTCACCTACCTTACCAGATTCATATCGCCCTGCCTTGATGTAGAAATGATCGCCAAAGGTGTATTCCAAAAAGGCATTTTGCACCATATAGTTTTGTATCTTTTCTTTGTCCCAAGCCACACCAAAATATGAGGTAACAACAGGCGAACCAATACCATCTACTGCGGGATCATTACGCGTAGAATCAAAAGCCAACCCACCAATAGCTCCTCCAAGCCCTGCCTTAAACCCAGCGCCCAAATCCGCATTGAGATTAAGCTGTGCGAATAATGTCGTAAAGCTCTCTGTGGGTGCAGCATTGGTGTTTTGGTCAAGTTTTTGATTATTAAAGCCCCATTTTGTGAAGCTCTCTGCCGAACCGCTGACTTTATAGTCAAAGGCACTTACAGATGAAGTAAGCAAGCCTCCTAAAGCCACATAAGTTAAAGCTCTTTTCATTTTTCTTCCTTTAAAATGTAAGTTTGAAATATTATTAATATTTCTTTGTAGATTCGCATATTTTTGAAAATACAATATGTATTCTAACATTTTATGCTTAAAGATTTCTTAGCATTATTCTATAAAAGCAATGCCTCTTAATTTTAGGCGCAAATACAAAATTCTAGCACCGCCATACGCACACATACGCCATTTGTTACTTGCTCTAAAACCTTGCAGCGTGAATCTTTAAGCACCTCATCATCAATATCAATATTACGATGCACGGGTCCAGGGTGCAAAACAATCACATCTCTATCTCCTAGAATCTCTGGCGTAATGCAATACTGCGCCGCATAATCTTTGAGTGAGCCATAAATTTGCTTATCGTGCCGCTCTGTTTGTGTGCGCAAACTCATAAAGACATCAACCTCTTTGGCTATCTCGCGTAAATGTGCTGTCGTGCGTAAAGTCGTGGGTGGGAGAAAATGCGGAGGGGCGACAAGAATCACCTCTAAACCAAAGCGCGTAAGCAACTCGATATTACTATTTGCTACACGTGAATTTTTAATATCCCCCACGATAGCAATTTTCTTACCCTTAAGATTCTCCCAATCATCGCCAAAATGCTCTTTAAGAGTGAGCAAATCAAGCAAGGCTTGGGTAGGGTGTGCGTGTGCGCCATCGCCTCCATTAATAATAGGGCAACTCACTTGCGATTTAAGATAATACCCTGCTCCAGCGTTTTTATGGCGGATAATAATCGCATTTGGTTTCATTGCATTGAGGTTTGCAGCAGTATCAGACATACTCTCACCCTTTGCTGTGGAACTTCTACTTACATCAAGGCGCACAACATCGGCACTCAAACGCTTTGCTGCAATCTCAAAACTAGAGAGTGTGCGTGTGGAGTTTTCAAAAAAAATCGTAATGATTGTTTTATTTTTCAAGCTTTCTCTATGGCGCATATCTTTATAAATTTGGGCTTGGGAGAGGATACTCTGAATCTGCATAACACTCAAATCGCTTGTGCGGAGAAGATGACGAGGGGTGTGCATAGATGTCCTTTGCTAAAATCTTTAGATATTGTAGCAAACTTTGTGCTAAAATTGTACGCATTCTTAGCAATCTGCAACAACATACAATCCCTAAAAAAGAGGATAATTTTTATGTATAAAATATCTATGATTATAAGCATATATGCGATATTATGTGTAGGTTGCAGTGATTTTTATCGCAAAGATTTTATACATATCCCCTCAGCGCATAATACCGAGCAAGAAACACAAAAAGAGCAAGAAATTCAAGCAACGCGCAAGGGGCAGATTTTAGAAAATAATCACACGCGTGTAGTGATGATTGTGCGCTATATGAATGAGATTAGCAAGAATTTTGTCAAAGATGAGAAAGGCGAAGTATTTTTGGTAGAACTCTATGCAAGAAATGAGCAGATTCCACTTGAGCTTCTCTCCTTTAATCTTAGTAGCACTTACAAAAGCCTAGAGGCAGAAAAAATTAGCAAACAAAATAAGCAGGATTTAGGAGAATTTGCCCCTGATATTGCTTATAATAATATATATAAGGTTGTTTTTGGTTCTATGGGATTTCGAGGGAGAGATAATCTCAAACTCACCGCGCGTATTGAGGGGATTGGGGAGATGAATTTTGATTTTAGCTATGCAAAACGCAAAAGTAACCTTACACAATAATGCAACGACTTGATCTCTACTGCACTGCCCTGCTCTCCTCTCGCACAAAGGCACAAGAAGCTATTAAACAAGGCTGCGTGAGTGTCAATGGCAAGGTTGTATATAAAAATGCTATGCTTTTAGAATCTACTGATACAATTTATATTAATACACAGGGTTTGCTCCTTGGTAGAGCAGGATACAAGCTACGAAGTTTTATTGAAGACTTAGAAAAAAAGCATATATGGAAAAGCAATTATCTTAAAGACAAAAGAGCGTGTGATATTGGCTCAAGCACGGGGGGATTTGCTCAAGTGCTTTTGGAACATAATGTGCGCGAAGTGGTATGTGTAGATGTAGGCAAAAATCAGCTTCACACGCATCTTCGCAATGATGCTCGTGTGAGAGTTTTTGAGGAATGTGATGTGAGGGATTTTAATGATGAAAAAGGATTTGATGTGCTTGTATGTGATGTGAGCTTTATCTCGCTCTATAAGCTTATAGAGAGCTTTAAGCGCATTGCAAGCGTGGATTATATTTGGCTTTTTAAGCCGCAATTTGAAGTAGGCAAACATATCAAAAGAGATAAAAAGGGGGTTATTAAGGATAAAAATGTAGGAAAAAAAGCATTAGAACAATTTTGTGCTGATGTGGGGGGTGATTTTAGCATTATCCACACTGCACAAAGTAGCCTCACAGGAAAGGAAGGAAATGTTGAGTTTTTTATCTATGCCAAAAAATGAGCATATTTTAGGATTAGCATTAGGAAAATTTGATGGTATGCACTTAGCCCACAAGGCGTTATTTGCGCATTTACCACCACAAAGCGCGCTTTTGTGTATAGAAAGCAAGGGTGCATCACTCACCCCATACAAAGAGCCATATAGCCCTTATCCTATTATATCTATTAATTTTGAAGATATTATAGATTGGAGCGGGGCGCATTTTATGAAAGTTTTAAATGATAAATTTCCCTCTTTACACACATTGGTTGTAGGCTATGATTTTGCTTTTGGCAAAGATAGGGCATATAGTGCAAATAATTTGGCTCATTTTTTTAATGGAAAAATAGTGATTATGCCTGAATTTTGCGTAAATGGCATAGGTGTGCATTCAAGCCTGATTAAAGAATATATTCGCAATGGTGATATGAAAAGTGCAACGCATATGCTTGGGAGATTCTATGCCTTAAGAGGCAATATCATCTCTGGGCAGAATCTTGGCTCAAAAGCGCTCTATGCGACTATTAATATAGAAGTGGGCGAATATATCCTGCCCCAAAATGGTGTATATGCGAGTTTTACGCAGCTTGAAAACGAGATTTTACCAAGTGTAAGTTTTATAGGCAACCGCCTAAGCACTGATGATGCCTTTAGCGTTGAAACACATATTCTTGAGCAAAATATTCACACTCTTAGCGATAATAAAGCAAGTATATTTTTTGTGCAAAAAATCCGCGATAATCAAAAATTTGAACATCTTTACCTCCTCAAAGAAGCAATTACGCAAGATATAGCACAAGCAAAAGAGATACTGCATAATGCAAATAAAAATTTGATAGCCTAAGCATATAACTTAACCTTTAGTTTTTTGGGGATAAAAAAGAATCTTGCTTTTTTGCAAGGGCTTTGGAAAAAAATATTTGCTTTAGATTCTAAAAAAGTAAAAATATAAAGTTAAGGGTAAAAGATATGTAAGCTTTTTCATTAAAAAGATTCTTAAAAAATTAAAATCTTTATGGCTCTGTCGGATTTGCTGGGGATTGTATAGGAGGGCTTGGGGAAGATGGTGTGGGTGAATCCGCTGTGGGTGATATAGGAGAATCTGTAGGGGATTGTATAGGTGGTTGCGTTTCTGCAGGGCTTTTTTGCTCTGGCACACTCGCCTCTTGATTTTGCAAATCCTGCTTATCTGTCTCTTCTTCTATCCCTTCTTGCGCGGGTTGCTCTGCCTCCTCTTGTGTATCTTCTGCATTTTGAGCTGGGGGTTGTGTAGTTTCTACATTATCTTTTGGGGGCTTAGGTGTGATAATATCCGTAGATGGTTTTTCATTTTTTTGCATTTTTTGCGCAAATTTATTTGAAAGATAGCAATCAACATAGATTCGATATAAAAATGGCTCTTTTGCCTTGAGATTTGGCACAATTACCGCAAAGTTTTTTGTCTCCCCCACCTCAATATCAATCTCAATGCTTATACCTGATGAGCTTTTAGGAAAGAGGGAATTTAGAATCTTCATAGCCTTACTCCCCTTTTCATCACGCACCTCATTAACGGCTATATAGCATTCATTAATGACAATTTTGCCTTTATTAGTAATCTCGCCTGCTACAAAAAAACCATTTGTATATTGCATAGCGTGAGCGCTAGTAATATTCACTTCACTTGTATAGAGGACTTTTTGCATAAGAAAACGCAACACAAAAGGGGTAGAAAAAATCACAAGTATGGAAAGAAAAAAGAAAAAACGCGCGATAAACTTCCGCCCCCTGAGCAAAAGCCCAAGCGTAAAAAACATAATAAATACAAAAAAAATCACCAAAAGAGAGGCAATCTCATACAAAGAGAGGTAGGAGATGATTTGTATAAGAAGTGTTTTAAGTTTCTCGAGCATAATCTATTGTATTCCCTTAAGATGAACTACGCGAAGCCTTTTCCTCTATGCCACTTTGCCCCGTGCGCCTTTGTAATTCCTGCAAGACACGCTCGGGCGAGACATGAGCAAGAGCTAAACCCACAAGCGTATGATAGAATAAATCTGCACATTCATAAATAATGGCTTCTTCTTCTTTATCTTTAAGCGCAAAGCAAAACTCTCCTGCTTCTTCGATAATTTTTTTACCTATGCCATTTGCGCCTTTAGCAAGTAAAGACGCACTATAACTACGTTCAATACTTTCATTTCTGCGCGATTGGATTGTATGATAGAGTTCATCAAGGATATGATACACACCCTGTATATGGCGATTTGGCGATGTTTGCGGAAGTGGCATAGGCTTTTTTTCATCAAAAACAACACCTTTAAAAAAGCAGCTCTTTTCTCCTGTATGACAAGCCACACCAACTTGCTCCACAATAAAAATCAAGCTATCATCATCACAATCTAATCGAATCTCTTTAATATGCTGTATATGTCCGCTCTGCTCGCCTTTTTTCCAGATTCTCTGCTTAGAGCGCGAAAAATAGTGAGCAATTTGACTCTGCACACTTAAAAGCAAAGACTGCCTAGAGGAATAAGCAAGCATTAGAATCTCCTTACTTTCCTGCTCCTGCACGATAGTAGGTATCAGTTCATATCGCTCCCAATCGATTCCCTTAAGCACATCTTGCATTAACTATTGTCCTACAACCGCACTTTTTTGCTTTCCTTGAGAATCTACCCAAATATTTGGCACTGCCCCACCGGGCGTTAAGAAAATTTGCGCATTATTATTTTCTTTTAATGCCTCATTAAATTTGCCCTGCATCTCAATTTGACGCAATTCAAGCAATCGCTGCGAGAGGCTTTCATTTACAAGCCTATTTGCCTCACTTTGACCTTTTGCCTCAATCTCTAGTGCATCAGCCTTACCTTTTGCTCTTTCACGCAAGGCATTTGCCTCCTCTTTTGCCTTTTGTGCATCTCTTTTAGCAAGTTCAACGCCCTCAATACGCGTTTTTACCTGCTCTGGAAGCACAATCTCACGCAACTGAATGGACACAAGCTTCACAGGCTGATTAGGTGTTGCATCAAGTTTGCCCTTAAAGCCCGTATAGATAAGATTTGCTACCTCATCACGTTTTGTAGGAAGCTCCTCTGTGGGATAATTTCCCACCGCACTACGCACGACATCGCGAATCACAGGATTAATAATTTTTTGCTCCCACGCTGTGCCATATTCTGCTATGGTTGCAGGAACTTTTTCGCGCTCAAGCTGATATTGCACGGTTAGCTCAATAGAAATAGTCATACCACTTGTATCCATTACATTAATCGCATCATTGCGCAAAATACTCTGCTCACGCCCGATATTTCCCATATCCTCAATGCGTGAGAAGTTAATCGTCCTTACTTTTGTATCCACAATAATCACATTTTGAATGATTGGAATAAAAAAATGCAAGCCTGGATCAAGCGGCGTGGGATCATATTTACCTGTGGTTACCTTAATACCAACCTCACCTGCATTGACAATCACAAAAGGACGTGCAGCGATAAAAATCACTACAAGAAGTATCACTATAATAAGCACCCCTAAAGATTTGCCACTTGGCATAGGAGGCATAGAAAAAGATTCTATATTAAAGCCATTATTGCCTCTATTATTCCCGCCATTATTGCTACCATTTGGGCGATTCCCACCGCCATTATTGCCATTGCCTCTTGGTGGCTCACTCTTTTGCTCTGACGTTTTTTCATCAGCTTGAGCGCGTTTTTTCTTTAAATGCTCATTTAAATCAATAGGCATTGCTTCTCCTTTAATCAATATAAGTTAAATAATGTGTATATTTGGGATTTTCTCCATTCACAAGCGCAAAAAATGCTTCCTGCAATTTTTTAGTCATCTCTCCAACTTTTCCGCTACCAATAACGCGCGCATCAAGCTCACGCACAGGCGTAATCTCCGCTGCAGTTCCGGTAAAAAATGCTTCATCAGCAATATAGACTTCATCACGTGTAATGCGTCTTTGCTCAACCACAATCCCCATATCTTGAGCAAGTTCAATAGTTGTGGCTTGAGTGATAGATTCTAGAGTATTATCATAGGGTGGAGTGATAAGTTTGCCATTTCGAACAATAAAAAAGCACTCGCCACTTCCTTCAGCCACAAAGCCATTATCATCAAGTAGCAACGCCTCATCGCAACCACAAGAGAGGGCTTCGTGCTTTGCCATTTGTGAATTAAGATAATTTGCCGCTACTTTTGCTTTTCCCATAAAAGCTTTTGTTGGATTGCGCACAAATGAGCTTGTTTTGACTTTGATACCATTATTCAAGCCATCTTCGCCAAGATACGCTCCCCATTCCCACGCAGCAATAGCAACATTTACAGGTGCTTTGATATGACTAACCCCCATTACGCCATAACCCAAATAGATAATAGGGCGGATATACACATTCCCCTTATAATCATCTCTATTTGCCCTCAAAAGCTCTATATGCGCCTTTTCTAACTCCTCTTGCGTATAAGGTGATTTGATACACACAATCTTTGCAGAATCTAAAAGTCGTCTTGTGTGTTTTTTGAGGTGAAAAATCGCCAATCCTTTTTTTGTCATATAGGCTCTTGTGCCTTCAAACACAGCATTGCCATAATGTAAAGTATGGCTTAGAATATGTGTGGTTGCCTCTGCCCAAGGCACGAGTTTGCCATCTTTCCAAATATATTTTGATTCTTCCATAATAAAAACGCCTCCGCTTTGTTGCAAAAATAATGTGCAAGATTGTAGCAAAAGTTTTATAATATTTTTGTTTAGTGGCTTGAAGTCGTATTTCTCTCCTCAAGCAAAAGATACTCTGTAATTTTAGATTCAAGCTTTGTTTCTAGCTCATTTAATTCCTCTGCTAAAGCAAGAATGCCTTGTTTCTCATATTCTTTAGGATTGCTTAGGGCAATTTGCAAGATTTTCTGCCTTTGTTCAAGCTCCTCAATCTCTTGAGGAAGTCTCTGCAAGGCGAGATTCTCTTTATAGCTCAATTTCGTTGATTTTTTAGAATCTCCTCTTGTTTGAGCTTTGTGAGAAGATGTTGTTTGCGCAGATTCTGCTTTTTGCATATTAGATTCAAAAGTGGCAAGCTCACATAAATCTTGAGCAATATGTAAATATTCACTATAAGATGCGTAACTCTCTACAATCTTGCCATTACCTTCAAAAATAAGGAGTTTATGAGCGAGTTTATCGACAAAATAGCGGTCGTGGCTTACAAAAATCACTGCACAAGAAAGCCCAAGGAGATACTCCTCAATAATATTAATAGTTTGTATATCTAAGTCATTTGTTGGCTCATCAAGGATAAAAACATCAACTTCTTTTGTAAAGAGCAATGCCAAAGCTACACGATTTTTCTCCCCACCGCTTAATGCGCCAATTTTTTGAGAAAGCAATTCTTTAGGAAAAAGAAAGTTTTTCAAATACCCATAAACGTGCATATGTTTACCACGCACATCAATATGCTCTCCACCATTTAGACAAAAAGTCTCAAGCAAGTCCTTATCATCTTCGAGCATACTCGTGTGCTGATCAAAATAACCAATGCGTATATCCCCAACCTTTATCACTCCAGAATCTGGCTTTTGCTCCCCAAGAAGCATTTTGAGCAAACTTGATTTGCCCGAGCCATTTTTTCCTACGATGCCAATTTTATCACGCGCTAGGATTCTAAGGCTCAAATCTTTCACAAGATATTTGCCATCTATGCTTTTATGCAAATGCTCAATCTCAAAAAGGCATTTTTGGTGATTATGACTTTGTGGGGCATTGAAAGCTTTTTGTTCGCGCTCAAGTTCAAGGCGCATCTTGCGCAAAAGTGAGGGGTTTTTTTTTGCCTCCTCTCGCATTGCTAAGATTCTGCTTTTTCGTCCCTCATTACGTTTAGTGCGCGCTCTCACACCTTTTCTTAGCCATTCTTCCTCTGCTTTAAGGATTTTAAGGAGTTTTTGATGAGCTTTATCCATATTATGCAAAATCTCCGCCTTTTTGGCAAGATAATCCATATACCCACCATCAAAACTCCGCGCACAGCCATTATCAAGCTCTATAATGCGCGTTGCCACTCTATCAATAAAATAGCGGTCGTGGCTAATAAAAACCAAACTCAAATGAGAAGAGTTAAGAAAATCCTCTAAAAATTGCACTATTTGCACATCAAGGTGGTTTGTAGGCTCATCAAGAAGCAGTATATCGCAAGGCTGCAATAACAAACTTGCCAAGGCTACGCGCTTTTGCTCACCTCCACTTAGAGAATTAGCAAGTCTATCTTTAAAGGATTCAAGATCAAAATGACTAAGAATCTCATTGACTAAACCCTGCAAATCCCAGCCTCTATATGCACTAAGATATGCGCTTAGGCGTTCGTATTCCTCTAGCATATCCTTGCTAACCTCTGCTTGGGTAGCCATTATGGTATGTAGCGTCTCTATGCGCTCATAAGCAGCTTTTAACTCACTCATACTCTCAAGGAGCACCTCGCCTACACTTGATTGTGGAGAAAATATGGGCTTTTGCGGGAGGGAGAGAATCTTAAGATGCTTAATGCTAATGCGCTCTCCACTATCTTTATCTTTTCGCCCTGCGATAATATCTAAAAGGCTTGATTTGCCCGAGCCATTTCTCCCTACTATCGCGATACGCTCACCTTTTGAGATATGAAAGCAAACACGATCTAAAATCACCTTATGATCATATTGCTTACTCACATCTTGCAAGGATAGCAGATTCATAAAATTATTGCGGCTCGAAAGTTTTAATTTGCTTCATTGAAAGGATAGCAAAATTTGTATCTTTATTTTTCTTAGATTCCTTCCCGATTTTAATAATCCCAGCAGGTGTATCAAAGCGTAATTCAGAATCTATATAGATAAGCTCAAATTTTTGGCGATTGACTGCACTAAAATATTCTATTTCCTTATGAAAAAGCACAACATTATAAAACTTGCTTTTTGCCATAATTTTAACCTTAAGCTCAAGGCAGAAATCAGGGTTATCAGAAAAAATCAAAAAGGTTTTCACATTTTTTTGTATGTATTTGTTGTAATACTGATATACGACATATTCATTATCGCGTATTTTGGATTTATCAAGCATCTTGACGTGATTGCCTAAAAAAGTCATCGCACAAAAAGGAGCGTTGATATTATGCTTAAAAAACACATTTTTAATTGCCACAGATTCCATACCAAGCTTCCATAGTTTATTATCAATATGGGTAGCACATATATCCATAGCGTCCTTTGTCTTGCCAATCAAAATCTCATACATTTTATTAAACACGCTCTCAAATTTTTTGAGATTCTCACTCTTAAAATTATCAGATAATGCCTTTAATCTATCAAAAGCCTCTGTTAATGTCTTTATTTCAGTCTCTGATTTAGCCACGACTGCCATTGTACGTTTTTTGCGCTCTTCTAATGCTATTGGATCGCCCTTTTTTGCATCAATCTTAGCTTGAATCGAACGAAGCTCCATAGCCCCCACACGAATCTTATTCTGCATAGAAAGTTTCTGCTCATTAAAGCCCTCAATCGCCCTTAATACACCTTTATAATGATATTGCGAATCAAGAAAACATTCCTCATAGATTTTATCAGCTGTGAGATTGACATTAGTTTGAAACTGCCGATAGGAATACTCAAGCTTTGTGAGAATCTGCAAATCATCAGCAAAAACATCAATGGTAACGTGCCTATCATTAAACACAAGATAATCGATGGCTTTTGTGAGATAAGGCTTTAAAATAGTGTAATTAATCTTTTTTTGAGCCTTTTCCTCGTCCCCATCATTTTCTTCTTCCATTCCCTGTATAGAGTTAAGCGCATTAAACTCCTCACGGAAATAATCCTTAATCGTGTCTTGAATAGATGTGCTAATCTCGATAGTTTCAAGCTTGTAGTAATCTGTCTCCTCAAAAATCTTCTTGGCAATATTTGCCTTTGCATCTGACTCTTTACTTTTAAGCTCATCATCGGTATTAGTGCGCCAAAAATCAATCTCGCGCACCAACCCACCTTCTGGAAAAGCCTGATATTTTGAGGCTTTGCAACTTGTAACTCTGCTATCATTATCCTCATCAAGTCGAAATTCTACTAATAACCCTGCACTTGGCATTACACGTTTATCATGCCAATTTTTATCACGTAACTCAAAAATCTTTTTTGTAGCATTGATAATCACACCATTTTTGGTTTGGTTTGAATATCTTAATATCTTGCCATGCACCTTGCACTCCTTGCATCCTACAACTTATAAAGTAACTTTCTCTAATGTATTAATGCTTCAAATTTCGTATAAAACTTACAATTTTAGCTAAATAAAAATAAAAAAATCATTATGAATTCTATAAAATCTTTATGATATAATGCGTCCAATCTATGAAAATAAATACAAAGGGCATTTTGCGCCTATATACAAAACAAATAAAAACAAAAAAGCACCCATACAAAGGATTCTCCATTAAACACAAAAAAATATATGTCTTTATCGGTCTTGCTATCGTGCTACTTTTTTTCTCCCTCACAATCCTCTTGGGAAGTTTTGGGCTTATGGGGAGCATTGGCAGAGGGATTGCTCACATACATATTAGAATCTTAGGCTACATCGGCTATATCTTTTTTCCTCTTTTATTCTATCCACTCTATGCCCTTTATAAAGACTGCACACTAAGCTTTAGGCGGCTTGAGCTACTTGTCTCTTGCTGCCTCTTTTTTATCGCGCTTTTACTCTTACAATCACTTCTCTTGCAAGAAGGATATTTTGGCAATGCCCTCGCACTCTTTTTCAAAGATTATATTGGTGCTTTTGGCGCGTGGGCGATTGATATATTCTTTTTTGTGTTTGCGTGGCTTATTTTCACACCACGCAACTTAAGCGCTCTCTTTAATCAAACAAAGCATAAAGCCCTTGTGGCACTTGATGTGATTGCACATTTTACACGCGCATCTCTTTATTTTATGCGCTCATTTTTCTCGCGCCTCAAAACCTCTCTTGCGCCACATTTGAAAAAGCTCTTTATTGCAGATTCACAAGATATTTTTGATTTACAGGGTGAAAAAAAGGAGCAAACAACCAAAGCTCACTATGATTTTAAAGATGTTATTATAGAAGAAGGGTTTGATGAAATGCACAAAAGCTCAAATCCTCAAGATTCTCAACCTAGTCAAAATCAACAAGAAAGCCAAGATGTGCAAACATCTGCAAGTCTTGATGAAAAAACTCAAGCCCAACCTTCCCTATTTTCTGCTTTAGATGCTCCCGCAGCAATACCTCCAAAACAAACGCGCGTAGAAATTGTAGAATCTACCGGAGAAGAAATAAAACTCCAAGACTTTTTCAAAAGCCAAATTGCCCAGTATAAAGATATGCTTAAAAGTCTTAATAAACATATCGCTCTTACCGAACCAGCCATCAAACCCACACAGCCAACGCTATTTGAAAACAATACACAAGAAGAATCCACAGCCCCCACCCAAACTCCACAAACAGATACTCCAAATGAACCACGCACAAAGACTATCTCCACGCCTCCTCCGCGTCCGCTTAATCCAAATGTATTTTTGCAATCTTCTTCTACGCAAAATACACAGCAAAATATGCAAATGGATTTGATAAAGAGCAATAACATCGAGGCATCACAATCAAATGCGCTTCAAATGCCTCACTTACAAGCAGCCAAAACACATCAGCCAAACCCAATTCAAGTTGATATGAAAGATATTACAGAATCTAACCATACACAATATTCTACATCTATCCTTGCAGACTTAGCCCATACCTCACCCCTGCATACACCGCCATTTGCGCCTATAATCCCTCTCTCAAGCACACAATCTCTTGTGCAAGAAACTAAGACTTCTAAAAACCTTGAAGACGCGCAAGATTCTAAAGAATTTACGCCACAAAATCCACCAAATCCTTCTAAAGAGCACACCCCATTGCCCACATCTCAACTTGAATCTCACAATCAAGAAAAAAATGTGGAAAATGAGCAAAGCCATACTACTCAAAATCTTTTTAAGCCACCCACATCGCTTTTTGAATGGGTAGATTCTATCGTGCAAGAAATCCCCGCACAAACACCACAAAAAGAAACCACAGAAGAAGTGAGGAAAAAACCAAGCTTTGCGCACTCAAATCCCACCGAGCTTAATGAAAATAAGCATTTATTGAGTGAGCTTGAGTATGGCAAGATTGACAAACCTGCAAACTTCAAACTCCCGCTCACAAGCTTCCTCAATCAACCACAGCAAGAGCAAGTTGAAATTGATGAGAGTGAGATTGACCGCAAGATTGAAAATCTCTTAGCAAAGCTAAAGATGTTTCGCGTAGAGGGCGATATTGTGCGCACCTATTCTGGTCCTATTGTTACAACTTTTGAGTTCCGTCCCGCTCCTAATGTCAAAGTAAGCAAGATTCTTGCGCTCGAAGATGATTTGGCTATGGCTTTGCGTGCGCGTTCGATTCGTATTCAAGCTCCTGTGCCGGGTAAAGATGTGGTAGGGATAGAAATACCAAATAACACCACACAAACTATTTATTTGCGTGAGATTCTAGAATCTGATATATTTAAAACCTCTATTTCACCGCTAACGCTTGCACTTGGCAAGGATATTATAGGCAATCCTTTTATTACAGATTTAAAAAAAGCTCCACATTTGCTTATTGCTGGGACAACAGGGAGTGGTAAAAGTGTGGGGCTTAATGCGATGATTCTCTCCTTGCTCTATAAAAATACACCCCAAAATTTGAAGCTTTTAATGATTGACCCAAAAAAGGTTGAATTTAGCATTTATGCTGATATCCCGCACCTCATCGCGCCTATCATCTCTGCTCCTAAAAAAGCCATTGCGGCACTCAATAGTGCAGTAGTCGAAATGGAGAGACGACTTGATTTGATGAGTGAGGCATTTGCAAGAGATATAGATACCTATAATCGCAAAATGGTAGATGATAAGGGTGAGAAATTCCCCTATCTTGTGATTATCATCGATGAACTCGCTGATTTAATGATGACAGGTGGCAAAGAAGTGGAATTTGCCCTTGCGCGTATTGCACAAAAAGGACGCGCTTCAGGAATTCATATTATCGTAGCTACGCAAAGACCAAGCGTAGATGTGATTACCGGACTTATCAAGGCAAATCTCCCTTCACGCATTAGCTATAAGGTAGGGAGCAAGATAGATTCTAAAGTGATACTTGATAGTTTTGGTGCAGAAGCGCTGCTTGGCAGAGGCGATATGCTCTTTAAACTCTCTGATCGTATGATTCGCCTTCACGCCCCTTGGAGCGCAGAAGAAGAAATTGAAAAAATTACCGAGTTTATACGCAATCAACAAGAAGTCGTGTATGATAAGGATTTTATGCTTGATGAAAAAGATGAGCTTGTCTCAAATGGAGCAAGAGAGGGTGCAGAAAGTGGGGATTTACTCACAGAGGCAAAAAACATCATTTTGCAAGATAAAAAAACTTCAGCAAGTTATTTACAACGGCGGCTTGGCATTGGCTATAATAAAGCGGCAAATATCATCGAGCAGCTTGAACGAGAGGGCTTTTTGAGCGCTCCAAATACCAAAGGGGTGCGGGAGATTATTGGCTAAATTTAGATTTATCGATAGATTTTCATAAACTTTAAGCAAGGCTTAATAAGCATTTATTTTTAGTTTATACAATGCCACCCATATTTAAAAATGATGAAGGAGTTTTAATGAAATATATATTCTTATATTTATGTCTTTTTATCACTTTTACAGGTAAATTATTTGCGATTGATTTCTTAGAAGCACCCAAAGCACAAAAGCGCGTTACTCCTCAAGCAGGCAATGATACGATTTATTCTTTTAATTCTTCTATTGAGCAGGCAAAAAAGGCAGTAGTCAATATCTCCACACAAAAAAATGTAAGTAATCAAATCCCAAATCACCCAATGTTTAATGATCCATTTTTTCAACAATTTTTTGGCGATCTTTATGGGCAGATTCCAAAAGATCGTGTAGAACGTAGTCTTGGAAGCGGGGTAATTATCTCAAGTGATGGCTATATTATCACAAATAATCACGTGATTGATGAAGCAGATAAGGTGCTTGTTTCACTTTCAGATAGCTCAAAAGAATATACGGCAAAAATCGTAGGCACAGATGCGCGTAGCGATTTGGCAGTGATTAAAATTGAGGCAAATAATCTCTCGCCTATTAGTTTTGCTGATAGCTCAAATGTGCTTATTGGCGATGTTGTCTTTGCGATTGGGAATCCTTTTGGCGTAGGCGAGAGTATCACACAGGGCATTGTTTCAGCACTCAATAAAAGTGGTATCGGCATTAATGATTATGAAAACTTTATCCAAACTGATGCTTCGATTAATCCGGGGAATTCTGGTGGGGCATTGGTAGATTCTCGTGGCACGCTCATTGGCATTAATACCGCTATCCTCTCGCGCACAGGAGGGAATCACGGCATAGGCTTTGCGATACCTTCGGATATGGTTAAAAAAATCGCCAAAGAACTCATCGAAAAAGGAAGCATTAAGCGAGGATTCTTAGGCGTTGGGATTCAAGATATAAGCAAGGATTTAAAAGAAAGCTATGGTGATAATACCGGTGCGGTTGTTATTAGCCTAGAGCCACAATCTCCTGCGGCAAAAGCGGGGCTTATGGTATGGGATCTCATCACACATATCAATGGCAAAAAAGTTTCAAATGCCGCGGAGCTTAAGAATCTTATCGGTATGCTCTCGCCTAATGAAAGAGTGGTGGTAAAATTTATCCGCGATAAGCAAGAGCGTGTAGCTCAAGTTACACTTGGGGAATTACCAGATAATAAATCAACTCAAGCCCCCTCTACACAAAATACACCAAATGGTGCAAGTAGCGGAAATTTTGAGGGCTTAAGCGTAGAAGAGCTTACCCCTGCTCTAAGACAACGTTATAGAATCCCAAATGAGATAAATGGCGTGGTGGTCTCACGCATAAATCCTAACTCAAAGGCAAAAGAAGCAGGATTTGAGGTGGGCGATATCATTGCTCAAGTAGAAAATATCACGATTAGAAAACCTGCTGATTTGGGCAATGCTTTTATGCGACTAAAAGGCAAAAATAAAAGAATCTTAGTCTATAATAGCAATGGCACAAAAACCATATTGATGAAATAAGGAGAACACACAAAGTGGTAATGCTTAGCGATGAGCAGGTTGCACTTATTAAAGAATACCTTTATAAATACTGCGGGATTCATTTGGGCGATACAAAGCCCACACTGATAAAAAACAGAATCTATATGCTAATGCGTGAAACAAAAATACCTAGCATAGATGATTTGCTCTGCTGTATTAAAACCAACAAGAAGATTCAGCAACAATTTATCAATAACTTCACCACAAACAAAACTGATTTTTTTCGCGAGTATCCTCATTTCCAAGATATGATTGATCGCTCATTACCCCTGCTTTTTAAGCTCAATCGCCCTATTAAGATTTTTTGTTGTGCAAGTTCTACTGGGCAAGAACCTTATTCTATTGCGATGAGTGTGCTCTATGCAAAAAAGCTTTACAACGCCAATGTGCCTGTAAGTATTATCGCCACCGATATTGATACGGTTGTATTAGAAAAGGCAAGAACGGGTTCTTATACGATTAATTTTAAAATAGAGAAATTCCCAACTTGGTGTGAGATTAATGAATTTTTTGACCCACTTGATGATGGCAAAGATATTTCTGCGTGCTCACTTAAAGTCAAAGATAAGCTTAAATCAATGATTACTTTCAAACAACTCAATCTCTTTGATAAATTTTATCCTTTTTCGCGCGAGGAGTTTGATATACTCTTTTGTCGCAATGTGCTTATCTATTTTAAGCAAGAGGATCAATATAAGATTTTAACGCGCCTTATTGATACTTTGCGCATTGGTGGGACATTTTATTTGGGGCATTCTGAAATTCTCTATGATTTGGCAGAAAAATTTGAAAAGCTTGGCAATAAAACTTTTATCAAAACAAAGGCATAAACAATATGATAATGGAAACGATAAAACATCACCCCGATGAAATCCTCAAAAGCAACCCGTGCAAAATCTCACGTAGCAAGCTTATTGTTATCGGTGCCTCCACAGGCGGTGTTGATGCTCTCTCTTATATTTTTTCTCGCTTACCTGATCATTTACCCCCTGTTGCGGTGGTGCAACATATCCCACAAAGCTTTGGCTCTTCTTTTATTAAGCGGCTTGATACTCTCTCCAAACTTACTATTTGCGAGGTAACTTCAAAGGTAGCAATGAAAAACAATGTAGTCTATATCGCGGGGGGTGATAAGCATATGATTGTGGATTTTGCATTGGGTTCATACTATGCTTCTCCGCTTAATGAAGAAATGCGTATCTCACGCCATAAACCAAGCGTGGATATACTCTTTCGTAGCGCAAATAACGCCGCAGGCGCATCAGCACTTGGCATAATCCTCACTGGTATGGGCGATGATGGCTGCATTGGATTAAAAGAGCTTTATGATAATGGAGCGCATACTCTCGCAGAAAATGAAAAAGATTGCGTTGTATTTGGTATGCCCAAAAAAGCCATTGAAATGGGTGCAGTCAGTGAAGTTTTAAGTCTTGATATGATTATTTCACGCATTGTAACTTACGCTAATGCCCCACTTGGGTTAAAAACACCTGCACAAACAAAGAATGTAGAATATCTACCCCCCCCCCTAGAGATTTAAAAAAATAGAGTTCTATACATTCCCATATATCTCATAGAGAGTAAGAACTCTGTTTGTATCACTATGCTCTTTTACTCTAATCTAAAAGTATGCAAGTATTCGCAAAATCTATAAATTCTAAAATACAATGATAAAAAAACACAATTTTAAAGTCGAAAAAGAGAATTTTCGTAGTTTTACTCTACGACAAACAAACGCCGCTCATCGATAAAAATCAAATGTCCTCTTGTATCGTTAAAGCCTACGCAGAATAACTCGAAAAAAGCTCTTTTTGGGTTGCAGTAGCGCACCACTGCTCCAATCAATGAGGAAAACTTCAATTTTTATTGCCGAAAGTAGCTACCCTGCCACGACTTGAAATACTCTAGCCAATTTTTATCGATTCTACTTGTGCATATAAAATTGCAAAAAAGTAGCCTCTTGAACTAAATTCTAAATATGCCCCCCTTGTGCTTAATCACATTGCAAAAATAGACTTTTTATTTTTGATAATTTTTTTAGGAGAATGCTGTGACTTATTTAACTCCGTCTCTCTATTATATCTTACTTAAATCCTCTCTTATTTGCTCTCTTTAAACAACTTCTTTGAGTAAAAATTATAAGAATTTAATTTATTCATAGCTTTTAAGCAACTCGCACGCCTCTTTGTCGTTTTTAAAATAACACTTGCGTTGCAAATCCTCATACGCTTGCAATTCCTTGTCTTTCTCCTGCTTATTTTCTCGCGCCTTTTGGCTTTCTCCTTTGTATGCTTTATACTCCCTGAGCTGTAACTGATACCCAATATAGAGAAAAAAACAAATACACGCAATCAATATTACATCAACTCTGCGTAAATTTTTTATCCTATCACAAAATCCACATTTCATTCCTTCTCCCTTATTGTGTGCTTATCGCCTTTTTATCTGTCTCTTGTGCTTGTTTTTGCAATCTCTTGCGCAAAGATACCATAATTGTTTCTATCACATCATCATAATCCTTGCTTGGCGAAAGGATACTCTCTTTATTTTCATTCAATGATACAAAAGTGATATTTTGCCCATAGTGCATTATTTGCTTCAAATGACAAGCATTAGCAAGAATCTTAATGCGTATAAGCTCCAAAAAGGCTTCACTCTCCCTATCAAGTGTGCCAAATCGATCAAAAATTTCAGATTCTATATCATTCACTTCACTCACAGAGCCACAAAGTGATAATCGCCGATAAAGCTCTAAACGCAACTTATCACTTGCAATAAGCTGTGGATTAAGATAGGCATTAAGATTGAGTTTAATATCACATTGTATTGGTGCTACTCCCCCCTTGCCACTTAGATACTGAATGCACTCTTCAAGCAAACGCAAATACAATCCATAGCCAATATTTTTAATATGCCCACTTTGTGCTTCTCCTAGCAGATTCCCACCACCTCGTATTTCTAAATCATAATAAGCAAGATTTTCGCCGCTACCAAGATAGGAATTTTTCTCTAATGCGCTAAGTCGCTTTTTGGCTTCAGGAGTGATAGAATCCATATCTTGCACCAAAAAATAGCAAAAGCCCTCTTTATTGCTACGTCCTACCCGTCCTCGTAATTGATGCAAATCTGCTATGCCAAATCTATCAGCAGAAGCCACAATAATCGTATTAGCATTAGGGAGATGAATGCCAGATTCTACAATGCTTGTGCAAAGCAAAAGATTATATTTTCTCTGCGCAAAATCATACATTATCTCTTCGCTTTTAGCACTATCCACTTGTGAATGCAAAATAGCAATAGTGAGTTCAGGCAAAAGAGCTTGTAAATCCTGTGCTTTTTTTTGGATACTTGCGATGTTATTATGGATATAAAATACCTGCCCACCGCGCCGCAACTCACGCAAAATCACTTCTTTTAAAAGTGAATCTTTACCGCTTTTGATAAAAGTGCGCACAGGGATTCTATCCACAGGAGGCGTATGAAGCGAGCTTAGGGATTTGATTTGAGAAAGCGCCATATTAAGTGTGCGAGGTATGGGAGTGGCACTCATACTCAAAAGATGCGTATTCACGCATAACTCTTTAATGCGTTCTTTTTGCTTTACGCCAAATTTATGCTCCTCATCAACAACAATAAGCCCAAGATTATGAAACTCTGCCCCAAAAAGCGCGTGAGTGCCTATCACTACTTGTATTTCACCACTTTTAAGCCCATCAAAAAGGATTTTTTTATCAGTATTTTTAATGTATCTATCACATCGCCCAATACGCACACCAAAGGATTCTAGGCGCATTTTTAAACTTTGATAATGCTGTGCGCAAAGCAGGGTTGTAGGCACAATCATTGCAGCTTGATACTTGCATAAACATACCGCATATATAGCATTCATCGCTACTTCTGTTTTACCAAAGCCCACATCACCACTTAATAATCTATCCATTACCCTACCTGAAGATAAATCCGCATAAATCTCATCAATGCTCCGCCTTTGATCTTGTGTAAGCGTGAATCCACACGCATTGCTAAAAGCAATAAGAGCGGGATTTTGGGTGTCAATCTTTGCCCCTTGCAATAAATTGCGCTTCGCACTTAACTCAATAATGCCATTTGCAATTTCTAAAAGCTTCGTCTTTACTTTTTGCTTAAGCTTTGCAAAACTCCCCTTGCCAAGCCTATCAAGCATTGGAATCTGCCCAGAATCTGCCACATAACGATCAATCATATTAAGATTTTCAACCGGCAGTAGTAGCTTATCCTCGCCTTGATAAGCAATTTCTATAAAATCCCTCACAACCCCCGCAATCTGTGCGCTTTTAAGCCCAATAAATTGTCCTATGCCATACTCGCTATGCACGATATATTCACCTTGCGCAATTTCATTAAGCTTTAATGTGGGCTTTTTATGTTTAGTTTTTGTTTGTGGGGCATTAAGCGAAAGGAGGAGTTCATTTGGCGTGATAAGATTCACAACCGCATTACAATGCCGTATATCCACCCCCTGCAAATCCGCCTTATTAAAGGCTTTAAGCTTAATATCATTGCTTGTTAAAAGCGTGATATGTCGCTTTGGGTGGGCTTTTATCATTGAGACAAGATTATTAGGATTAAAGAGTATATCACTATAACCCTCTATCACTTCACATACAGGCAAAGTCTCAATTTGCTTTAGTGTCAATGCCTCTTGCATTAAGCTTAGGCTATAAATCTCTTTGGCTTCTTTGAGCGCAGAGGGAGTAAGCAAAGTTGCATATTCAAGAGGTAAAAAATGTGCCCTCTGCCCCAAAAACCAAAATCCAAACGAAGCTACATCTTTATTAAAACCTTCAAAATCACTGCTCTGCACAAGGGATTGTAATTCTTTATTTTCTTGGGAAGTGAGTGAAAAAAGTGCAGGAAGAATCTCAAGATGTTCAATTTCAATGGGATTACTCATTTGAGTATGTGTATCAAAGCAGCGCATACTCTCTATTTGCTCATCAAAAAATACAATGCGATAGGGTTTTTCACTTTGAGGAATAAAAATATCAATAATCTCACCCCGAAAGCTTACCTCTCCTTCAAGCTCAACCACCTCGACACATTCATAGCCATACTCGATAATACGCTCCTTTAAAGCATTATAATCATAATTATGATGAAGCTCTAAGCTAAAGCTTTGCAAAATCTCTGCTTTAGGCAGTGCGTGAAGCACACTTGCAATAGGAGCGATGAGAATCTTGTGATTTTTAGTGGTATAAAAATCGCGTAGAATATGCAAAGTATGCAAAAACTCCTCGCGAAATGAGCTCAAATCATCGCCAAAATGAATGGGAAGCTCGGGTAAGACAAAAGGCGAGATAGAAAACAAACCAAAGACTTCACAAGCATCTTGAGCTTGTTTGAAATCTTGAGTAAGCAAAAGTTCATAAGAAAAATCACCCGCTTTGAGAAGTCTATACAGACAAGATTGTATCAAACTCCTCTCCGATACTATTTATCTTTTTTGGGAAGCTCTAACGAAGCAATATCTGTTTTACTTGCTTTTGGATTTTTGATTTTGCTTTCACCTACAAATGTGCCTTTACGATCAATCACAAATTCAGATGTGCTTACCACACCCTCTACACGCCCTTGAGGCTTAATTTCAAGTATGCTTGAGGTTATATTTCCTATATAACGACCGCTTACAATAAGAGAGGTTGTCTCTACTTCACCACGAACGATACCATTTTGACCAATCATTACGGTGTCTTTAGAGTGGATATTTCCCTCAAACTCTCCATCAATATGTAATCGACAATCCGTATTAATCTCTCCTTTGATTTTTGTGCCTTGTGCGATAATAGTCGCTCCGCCTTTTGAATTTACTCCATCAGGTTGTTGATTGTCACTAGCAAAGATCGCCATGCTACACTCCTTTCTTTTTCAAAAATTGAATCAAAATTACTCATCTTCCATTCCATAAAATTTTTGGGATTAATCACATTGCCCAAAAATCGTATTTCATAATGAAGATGTGGTCCTGTGCTTCGTCCTGTATTGCCACTATAAGCAATAAGCTGCCCACGTTTAACAAACATTCCTTTTTGCACCACTATTTTATTCAAATGAGCATAATAAGTCATAAACCCAAGTGAATGATCTATTTTAACAAGATATCCATAACCACCACCTGAAAATTCTGCCCCATTCACAACACCATCAGCAGTTGCATATATAGGTGTGCCAATAGGCATAGCAAAATCCACGCCTGTATGCAAATGCCTTGTAAAAAATAGTGGATGCGATCTATACCCATAAGGTGCGGAAATATGATCATATCTCTCCATAGGATAACCATTGGGGATAAATTTCATCACAAAAGCTTTTTGCATTCCCGTAAGCGAAGCAGAATCGATGCGAGATTCTAAATTGCTCTCTACATCATTTGAGCGATCAATGGGTGAGCCGATAATGCTCTCTAAATCGCCGATTCTATCATCGATTTGGGACATTTCTTTGATTCGTTGCTCAATTTGATGATTGAGTGATTCATTTTCGCTTACCATTTTTTGATAACGTTTAAGAATCATCTCATTTAACACTGACATTTTGCTAATCTCTGCTCTAAAAGCTTGAATGGATACCACACCAAAAACAATGAGCGTGAGAATAAACACAATAAAATAAAGGCTTATTTGCTTAAAAATAGAATTGATATTGATATAACGCGAACCATTTTGGTCGGTTATCATTAAAACAAGGCGATTACTTTTAAAATTCATTGTAATTTAGTAAGCGAAAATCTCGCTATTTTGGTAGCTTATACGATAATTTTTTAATTGAATCAAATCATCAAGTGCCCAGACTAAAGTTTTCCAATCAATAGCACTATTTACACCAAGTACTTGCGCAAAATTATCACTATTCCAATCAATATAATTCGCCACAGGAAGAACAGAATCAACAAAATGCAAATCATAATATAAGTTTTTACTGCTATATCCTATGACTTGCCCTTTAACTACAAAGTCTCCCTTTTGCACAACTGCCTTACCCAAATGCCCATAGCTTGAAGTAAATCCATAGGAATGCCGAATCTGTATGAGATGATTTTCACTCCCCGCTATACGCACTGAATCAATAATGCCATTTGCAGTAGCATACACAGGTGTGTTTTGCTGAAGTGCATAAACTGAAGTATGCTTATGAGGAAAGTTTTTAGAAGCAAAGTCCTTAATAGGATCGCCATTAGGAATAATCTTTAAAAACAAATCTTTTTGCAAAGGAGTAAAAGCATCAAAATCAATATCTTGGTTATCATAAACTTTGTGGGTTTGCTTAGAGACATTGACAATGTTCTCAAGCTCATTAACTTTATTACTTACCTTGAAGAGTTCATTTGTTTTATAATCAATATCACGTTCTAGTTCACTATTTTTCTCATAAATATTTTGAAATTTCTCACGAACTTGCATATTATTTGCCAAAATTACCTCAAGCTCACTCATCAAAAAATGGGCTATGACAAAATAAAAAATTATCATAATTGCAATCCCCACCCCTAAAAAAAGAGCAATCTTTTGAATCAAGCGATTAACACTAAATTGTCTTGAACCACTATCATCAATAATAGAAATCAGTAATTTATCTTGCACGACTTTCCCCTATATTGTTGTAAAAATGCCTCTATTACACTAAAAGAGCCAAAGACAAGGTACTCTTCATCTTCTCTCATTTGCGCCATATCAAAGTCCTCATACTCTATTGCTAACATTTGCAATATATGAGTGAGTTTCTCTTTTGGGC
>NZ_JAFLSB010000010.1:0-234 GCF_022511165.1 Helicobacter sp.
AAATTCACAAGAGCCCGCTAGGCAAAGCATTAGCTGCTCTAAATTCGTATGAGCGTGTCCGCCTCTATCAAACTTTGGCGAAGTATCAAAGATATAATACACTCTTTTAATCTCAAAAGGCAAATTCTTTCCTCCCTCTAGTGCTATGAGTTTGCCTCTTTCATCTGCTATTGCTTTGAGTTTCATTATTTGATAATTCATAGCTATGCCGCGTAGGGCAGACTATGTGTTGGG
>NZ_JAFLSB010000010.1:244-46813 GCF_022511165.1 Helicobacter sp.
TGTATTACCCCCCCCCCCATTAGATTTTTATAGGCTTCATAGTCATAAATATACTCATTTTTATCATAGTAGGTATTAGCCAAAACAAGCAAAATGCAATTTTGAGAAAAATCAAACATTTCTTTCCACAGCATTTTGCCTAGATAAAGCCCCTTTTGTGGGCTATCTAAAACAAAAATTTCTTGTTTTTTTCCATTATCAACCTTTACTTTGCAGCTACCATTTAAACAAATCATTAAAAATTCTGAATTTTTATTTGCGTGTTGCCCTCTCACTCTATGGGGCAAAACATCAAAGATATAAAAAACTCTTTTAATCTCAAAAGGGCAATTTGACTCTTTTTGGAGAGCAACCAAAATAGAATCTTTATCGCAAAATCCTTGTAAATCAATCATTTTATACTGCATTTTTATTCCTGTTCTATTTTTCTAATCAGTCTTGCAGGATTCCCCGCGATTAAAGAATTATCCTCAAAAGAATGCGTTACTACACTTGAAGCAGCTACTACGCAACCTCTCCCAAGCCTCACGCCTTTTAAAATAGTAACATTAGAACCAATAAAGCAATCATCATCTATATAAATATCTTTGCTTTTAATTTTTTCTCTATTATTTCTATCCTTAATGCTAAGTCCGTGAAAATCTGAACTCGTTGCAGAAAAATTTACCCCTATCAAACAATTTTTCCCAATATAAATATTTGCTTTTTCCGCACACATAAGAAAATTATTATTAATAGTCGTATGGGAATTTATCATTATATCCCCCCCCCCCCTTACTTCTAAGTGATTATAGGCATTGAAAAAATGAGGTGAAGGAAAATATCCCAAATGCACACTATCTGCGATTTTTATTGCTCCACCATTGTTTGTAGTGAGAAAAATCGTGGGCGAATTGATTTTAAATTTGCCTTTAATTTTGTAATTAGACAATATTTTTTTAAACCAAAAAATACGAATCTTGTAGAGTTTCTTTACGATTTTGCGAATAATTTTCATTGATATTTCTTTATATACCATTCTATAGTTTTTCTAATGCCGTTTGTAAAGCCCTCTTTGCTCTTAAAGCCAAGTTTTTCTTGAATCTTACCTGCATCAATCGCATAGCGTCTATCGTGCCCGGCTCTATCTTGCACAAATTCTATTAAAGAGGCATAGTTTTTACCATTTTTTCTAGGCACAAGAGTATCTAAAATTGCACAAATTTCCTTAGCAATCTCAAGATTTTTCTTTTCACAATTTCCACCTATATTAAAACTCTCTCCAAAAAACTCACTATGAAATACCTTATCAATACCCTCACAATGATCTTTCACAAAGAGCCAATCCCGCACATTTTGCCCATCTCCATAAATAGGAATTTTCTCCTCTCTTAAAGCCTTGCGTATAATCGTAGGGATAAGCTTTTCATCGTGCTGTTTGGGACCATAATTATTCGAGCAGTTTGTGATAAAAGTCTTTAGCCCATAAGTGTGATGAAAGCTTCTTACAAGCATATCACTCGAAGCCTTTGAGGCACTATAAGGGGAATTAGGTGCATAGGGGGTGGATTCTGTAAAATATCCTCCTTTTTCCTCTAAAGAGCCAAAAACCTCATCGGTGCTAATATGATGAAATATGCAGTTTTGCTTGTCTTTTTTGGGACTTAAAGGAGCATCAAACCAAGAAAGATAAGCTTGATGTAATAAATTAAAAGTCCCATTAACATTGGTTTTAATAAAGGCACTAGGATTAGCTATGGAATTATCCACGTGAGATTCTGCAGCAAAATGAATCACGCTATCAATAGTATGGGTATCAAAAATTTCTTTCACCAATGCTTCATCACAAATATCGCCCTTGATAAAATGATAGTGTGGATTTGTTTCTACTTCTTTGAGATTGGCTAAATCTGCGGCATAGGTAAGGGAATCTAAGTTAAAAAGCTCATATTGGGGGTATTTTTGTAAAAAATATGCAATAAAATTACTGCCTATAAACCCAGCTCCTCCTGTAATTAATACCTTTCGCATTGATTCTATCTTCCCTCTTTTATCACATTTAAAAGATATTGCCCATAACTGCTTTTATTAAGAATCTTCGCTCTCTCAAGCAATTTATCTTCATCAATCCACCCATTAGCATACGCAATTTCTTCTATACAAGCAATCTTATAGCCCTGCCTTGCCTCTATGGTTTGGACAAAACTTCCTGCTTCGAGCAAACTATCGTGTGTTCCTGTATCAAGCCACGCAAAACCACGATGTAGTATTTGCGCCTTAAGTCTTTTTGCTTTTAAATACGCGATATTCACATCAGTAATTTCAAGCTCTCCTCTTGGGCTAGGCTTAAGCTCTTTAGCAATACCAATCGCATCATTATCATAAAAATAAAGCCCAGTAGCTGCAAAATGACTCTTAGGATTTTGTGGTTTTTCTTCTAGGCTTAAAACCTGCCCATTTTTATCAATCTCAACAACACCAAAAGCTTGAGGATTTTTAATATGATAGGCAAAAATTGTCGCTTGGTGATTTTTAGTGGCTTTTTTCGCATCATCTAAAATCGGGCTTAGTCCCTGCCCATAAAAGATATTATCGCCTAAAATCAAAGCTATTTCATCTTTTCCTACAAAATTTTCAGCTAAAATAAGTCCTTGTGCTAAGCCATCAGGGCTTTGCTGCACGCAATATTCAAATCTCACTCCTAGCCAATCCCCATTTCCAAAGATTTCTTGGAATCTCACTATATCCTTAGGCGTAGAAATGATGAGGATTTCGCGGATTTTAGCAAGCATCAAAACAGATAAAGGATAATAAATCATAGGCTTATCATAAATAGGCAAAAGCTGTTTGCAAAGTGCAATCGTGCTAGGATATAGCCTTGTTCCACTTCCTCCTGCTAAGATGATACCTTTCAAACCTGCTCCTGCGTTATTTAATGTATTACTGAGTAGAAATTTGGAGAATACCAAAAAATTACTAAGATTAAGCTTTATTTACCATTAAATATAAAGCCTTGTCGAGTGCTTTGTCGCCATTGATGTATTCTAATGCGCGGTGATAATTCTCTATAATCGCGCTAAGCCTTTGTGTGTAGTCCTGCTCATTGCATTGCTTTAAAATTTTTTAGATTGCTTCGGCAAAAGCCTTGCAATGACGGAGAGAAGTTTAATGGTGGAGAAAAGTTAATGTAAAGGGAAGTTTTTAAGGTTTAAAACTCACATTCATAAACTAAAATCTTGCTTGAAAATTAATTTTTTAAAAAATATGTGAAATTGATTAAAAAAAAAAAAAAATGATATAATGCGTTTTTATTTCATTAAAGATTATAAGGCTATATTATGGTATTTTCCTCTTTTGCTTTTATTTTTATCTTTTTACCCTGTGCTTTGCTAGGATTTTATATACTCAAAAGTCTTAAATTTTATCAATTCGCTAAAATTTTCTTAGTAGGTGCGAGCTTTGTTTTTTATGCGTATTGGAAGCTTGAATATCTTTTTATCTTGCTTTTTTCGATTGTGGTGAATTTTTTTATCGCCAATATGATTTTAAACAAACGTGTAGGGGGTGGGAGAGCATTTATTTATACAGGTGTGATTTTTAATCTCGCACTTTTGGGCTTTTTTAAATACACTGATTTTCTCTTAGAAAATTTCAATCTTTTTTCCAAACTCGTAAATTTAGATTTTGAGATTCCATTACCACATATACTCTTACCTTTGGCTATTTCATTTTTCACCTTTCAACAAATTGCTTTTTTAGTTGATTGTCATAAAAAGGCTAACGATGCGGATTTAGAAAATAAACACAGGATTGATTTTGTAGATTATTGTTTATTTATCAGCTTTTTTCCTCAACTCATCGCAGGTCCAATTGTCCATCACAAAGAAATGATGCCTCAATTTCACGCTCTTTTAAATACTAAAAAAGAACTTGTAAATTGGGAATTAATGGCTAAGGGTTTGTTTATCTTTGCTATAGGGCTTTTCAAAAAAGTTTATATTGCAGATTCCTTTGCTGTGTGGGCAAATGCGGGTTTTAGAGTCGTAGAGAATGGAGAGTTTTTAAATATTATAGAAGCGTGGGCAACAAGCCTTTGCTATACATTCCAGCTTTATTTTGATTTTAGTGGGTATTGTGATATGGCAATAGGCTTAGGACTCTTTTTTGGCATAGTTTTGCCGATTAATTTTAATTCGCCTTATAAATCCCTCAATATCGCAGATTTTTGGCGAAGGTGGCATATTACTTTGGGGAGATTTTTAAAAGAATACCTTTATATCCCTTTGGGTGGCAATCGTTTAGGCAAAATTATTAATCTTAGAAATCTTTTTATCGTGGCATTTTTGAGCGGAATTTGGCACGGAGCGGGTTGGGGATTTGTGATTTGGGGGCTTTTACACGCTTTTGCAATGATACTTCATAGAATTTATAGTTTTTGGGTAGAGGGAAGAAAATTCTTAGAAAACAAAATTTATAGAATTTTGGCGTGGTTTTTAACCTTTAATTTCATCAATATTGCTTGGATTTTCTTTAGAAGTGAAAATTTACAAGGGGCGATAAATCTTTTAAAATCAATGTTTGGTGTAGTTTGGGTGGAATTGCCTTTTAAATGGCACAGAATGAGAGAAAGCCTAGAAAATATCAGCGGGAGCAATGAAACCTTAATTTTTATTATTATTGCCTTTGTGCTATGTTTGGTTTGTAAAAATAGCATAGAACTCAATAAAAATTTCACTCCAAATAAAAAAACTATGGTTTTTGTGAGTTTGCTTCTTGTCATAAGCCTTTTTACCTTAGTTGCAATCCCTTATGTTGAGTTTATTTATTTTAATTTTTAAGGATTTTTTATGAATATTTATAAAAAATGGGTGATTTTAAGTTCATTTATTCCCTTATTTATCTTTATGGCTTTATCTGCTTTGTTTTATATTTATGACCCGCTTCAGCTTTATCACAAGCCTTATTTTAGAAAAGAAACTTTTGTGAAAGATAGGACTCAAGCTAAGAAAATAATCGACCAATATAATTTTGATTCTATTATCTTGGGTACTTCAATGCTTCAAAACACTTCGCTTAAAGAATCAGCTAATAAGTTGGGTGGAAAATGGGTGAATTTATCTATTGGAGGTGGTACAGCCAATGAAAGAGCAATTATTTTAGATTATGCTCTCAAAAAGAAAGAAATTAAAAATATCATCTATTCTTTAGATGCTTGGGTGGGTGATAGAGTAGCCGATACAAGATATTTTGAAGCGATTTATAATGACAAAAATAATTTTTTTGTTCCTCTTGGGATATATATAAATTTTAAAAATCCTAAATTTTTGTTTTGTGCTTTAAGTTATTCTTTAGAGGAGGAATGCGTAGGAAAAGAATATGATGATATAGAAAAACTAACAAGCTGGATTGATGATACAACTCAATATTTTGGAGGATTTGACAACTGGAAAAAATATTTAGAATCAGATAAATATAAAGCAATGTATATTGATACAATGAAACAAATAATTGCCTCCAAAGGATTTAATCCTTCAAGCAATATTGATATAAGATTAAATAAATCTGTTTTGCAAAAATATCTCCTCAGTTTTGTTCAAGAAAATCCAAATACTAATTTTTATTTTATTATCCCAACTTATTCAAGATTGGCTCATCTCATTGGTGATTCTTTTTATAGAGAGACTTGGCTTAAATGGTTTATTGTAGAAACAAGTAAATACCCTAATGTGAAAATTTATGGCTTTGATGATTTAGACTATGCGGATAATATCGCAAATTATAAAGACCCACATCATTATAATGCCGATATGAATTTGATGCATCTTGATGCGATAAAAAATAACACCCACATTCTTACGCCCAAAAATATGGATAAATACTTTGAAATTATGGAAGAAAAGATAAAAGCTTTTGATTTAGAGCCTTTTAAACAGAAGGCAAAAGAGGCTTTAAATGAAAATTAAGACTTAATTTAGTTTTGATAAAAAGATATAAAAACACTCTTGAAACCACAAGGAGTGTTGTTTGTGTCTCTATACCCTCTTGTTAAACTTCTTCTCACAAATCTTTGCCTAGTTTTTTATAAATCTCTTTAATATAAGTCTCTATCTCAAATTTTTTTATAAGCTCCAAACTCTTTTGGTAAGTATTCAAGCCGAAGATTTGCATCGTTACCCTCTAAACGCATTTATAGCCGCGATAACTTCACTCACTTGCTCATTGCTCATTACCGGACTTATAGGGAGCGAAAGCACTTCTTCGTGGATTTGCTCCGTGATAGGCAAATGCAGATGATTGTATTCCTTGTAAGCTTCTTGTTTATGTGGCGCGATAGGGTAGTGAATGAGCGTTTGAATCCCTTTTTTTGTTAAATACTCCTGCAATAAGGCACGATGCTTTGTGCGCACGACAAAAAGATGCCATACTACCCCTTCCTCGCTTCCTATATGCGGGAGTGTGATGAGTGGATTATGAATCTTTGCACAATATTCCCGCGCAATCTCCCTACGCCTTTGATTATCACTATCTAAGGTTTTGAGTTTAATACGCAAAAATGCCGCTTGAATCTCATCAAGCCTTGAGTTTATCCCCGCATACATATTGACATATTTTTGATGCGAGCCATAATTTGCCAAAGCTCTTATTTTATCTGCTAATGCTTTATCATTAGTCGTTACACAGCCTCCATCACCCAATGCGCCTAGATTTTTTCCCGGAAAAAATGAGAATCCACCCGCATCGGCTAGATTCCCTACCTTTTTGCCTTGATATATCGCGCCGTGGGCTTGAGCGCAGTCTTCAATCACTACGAGTTTATGTTTTTGAGCCAAAGCCCATACTTTTTCCATTTCAACCACTCTTCCATACAGATGCACCACCATAATCGCTTTGGTTTTTTCTGTAATATGCGCCTCAATCAAATCTACATCGATGTTGTAGGTTGAAAGATTAGGTTCGACAAATACGGGCTTACAAGCATTATCAGTAATGGCTAAAATACTTGCTATGTAAGTATTTGCAGGGACGATAATTTCATCATTTGCGCCAAAGCCATAAGCTTTTATGATGAGCCTTAGAGCATCTAAGCCATTGGCACAGCCTACACAATATTTTGTCCCACAATATGCGCTAAATTCATCTTCAAAGCTCTTGCACTGCTCACCCAAAATATACCAACCACTTTGTAGCACCTTGCTAAAAGTAGATTCTAGCTCGTCTTTCAATCGCTCATTGATAGCTTTCACATCAAGAAATGGAATCATTTCTGCCCCCTTTAGCTATTAAATGTTTGACATTGTATCATATTATCAATCTTTGTCTTTTGTTTTCTAAGAGAGCGATTGTATTTTGATTCTTTATTTTTCTTGCATTATGTTATAATTGCTTCCTTATTTTGATTCTAAATGTTTGACATTTCAAAGCTAATGAATAGAGGATAAAGAGTTTCTAATGGGTTTGCTTATTGCCTATTTTTTACTTGCAATCAGTATTTCTTTTGTATGCTCCATTTTAGAGGCGGTGCTTTTTTCTGTTACGCCGCCTTTTGTGGAGAGCTATCCTAAACTTCACCCAAGAAGTGGAAAGATTCTACAATATCTTAAGGCAAATATTGATAATGCCATTGGTGCAATTTTAATTGTGAATCTTTTTGCAAACACGGTGGGTGCAGCAGGTGTGGGAGCGCAAGCGGTAAAGATATTTGGCGAGGCTTGGCAAGGAGTAGTTGCTTTTGTGATGACTATAAGCATTTTATATATTTCAGAAATTGTGCCTAAAACCATTGGCGCGACTTATTGGAAAACCCTCATTCTCCCTTCTTGTTACATTATTTTAGCTCTTTATTGGATTGTTTTTCCTTTGGTATATGTTTCACGCATTATTACGCGATTATTTAAAAATAATGCCACGAATCAAATGAGCCGTGATGAGGTGCTAGCTGTAATGGAGCTTGGCGAAAAAAGCGGCTCTATAAATGAGCTAGAGGGAGATATTTTAGAGCATCTTATTGAGCAAAAGACTT
Source organism: Helicobacter sp. (assembly GCF_022511165.1). GTDB lineage: Bacteria > Campylobacterota > Campylobacteria > Campylobacterales > Helicobacteraceae > Helicobacter_C. The sequence continues at coordinate 8,244 of NZ_JAFLSB010000010.1, forward strand.
TGAGTGTAAAAGATATTATGACGCAAAAAAAGCAGATTTTTGCGCTTGATGAAGAAATGAGTGTTAAAGAAGCTATCAAGGCTACAAAGGAGCATAAATACTCGCGTATCCCGCTGTATGCAGGGGCAAAAAATAATATTTGCTCACTTGTGTATCGCAAACATATCCTTCAAGCAATGCTTGATAAAAAAAAGAAAAAGCCACTTAAGCATTTTGCTAAAGAAATCACACAAATAAATGAAAATATGAATCTACTTGATTTATTGGAGCAATTTATTAGTAAAAAAGAGCATTTATTTGCAGTGATTGATACTAGAGAAAATCTTGTAGGTATCGTAAGCCTTGATGATGTGATAAGTGCTACTTTGAGTGTGGGCGATACACAAGCTGACCTTACGCAAATAGGCAAAATAAAGGCTACATAAAATAGCTACACAAAAGGATTAGAGAACTTATGGGATTACTTATTTTATATTGCACAATCGCCATTGTTGTATGCTTTGTATGCTCTATTATGGAATCTGTCTTCCTTTCTATCACGCCCTCATATGTTACAAGCTATGAGAAGAAAAACCCCAAAATTGGCGGATATTTAAGGTATTTAAAAAATAATGTTGATGATGCAGAGGGTGCAATTTTAGTGCTTAATACCTTTGGTGTTACAGCAACTTCCACAGGTGTGGGGATTGAAGTAGCGCGCATTTATGGCTTGGAATGGGAGACTTTTGGGGCAGTATTGCTGACAATCGTGCTTATTTATGTATGTGAAATTTTCCCAAAGACTCTAGGCACGACCTATTGGAAAAGTTTTGCACCTATTGTAACACTTGCCATTCATTATTTGCTTAAAATCACCTTTCCTTTTGTGTGGATAGCAAGATTCATCACGCGTTTTGTTAAGCCAAAAGTAGATAGCAACCCCATAAGTCGTGAGGAGATTCTCGCAGCAAGTCAAATTGGACATAAAGGTGGTTCAATTAGTGCGCGTGAGGAAAATATTATTGAAAATCTCCTTGAACTTAAAAAATATCAAGTGATTGATATACTTACTCCTCGCAGTGTTGTCTTTGCTCTCTCGCACGATATGGAGATAGGGGAGGTTTTAAAGCTTGAGGAGATTTACCATCACGCTCTCATTCCTATTTATGAGGAGAGCCTTGATAACATCATTGGTATTGTCTATGCGCAAGATATTTTAGAAGAAGGCATTAAAAAGGAAAAAGAAAAGAAAATGTATGAGCTTATCTCTCCTGTACATACGATTGCGCTTGATGTTTCGGTTTTGCAGCTTTTAAATCTTTTTACTCGCAAAAAAATGCGACTTTTTGTGGTGCAAGATACTTATGGGCAATTTGTTGGTGTGGTAACACTTGAAGATGTAATTGAGACACTTTTGGGAGAGGAAATCATCGATGAATTTGATATGGCTGCTGATATGCAAAAATTTGCGCGAGAGAAAATCAAAGGTTATCGCTTAAAATACCTTGCGCGTCTTAAGGGAGATTAGCTCTTAAGTAAGCTGCATACGAGCAACAACGCTATGATTGAAATAGCGACTAAAATCATCAGCAAAAAGCGTTACAATGATAGAATCTTGCACTTTTTGGGCAAGCTTAAGAGAGGCACTTATGCACGCCCCTGATGAGATTCCCACCAAAAGCCCCTCTTGTCTTGCAAGGATTGTAAGCCCCTCACACGCTTCCTCATCGTTGATTTTTTCTACTCTATCAATGAGTGAGGTATCCATTGTTTGAGGAATAGAATCATTGCCAATCCCCTCAATATGTGCGCAGCCCTCACTTTTGCCGCCAATTACTGAATTAATAGGATCACAAAGCACCCCTTGTATGCGCGTATCTTTTTCTTTAAAATAGCGCATACAGCCACTAAAGCTTCCACCACTTCCCGCACCGCAAACAAAATAATCAAAAAGGGGCGAATGTGCATTTTCAAGGGTTTGCATATCGGCATAAATCTCTGTGGCAGTGGTAAGATAGTGTGCGTATGGATTGCGCGGATTCTCAAATTGATGTAAGCTAAAAGCATTTGGCGTAGTATCAAGGAGATATTTTGCCTTATCTATCGCTCCTTGTATGCCCTCTTCTTTGGGAGTATTAATCACTTCTGCACCAAGCGCTCGGGCAAGGATTTGTTTTTCCATAGAAAATTTATCAGGTATAACAAGCTTTGCTTTACAACCAAAATGTTGCGCAACAAGGGCAATGCCAAGCCCTGTATTCCCCGCAGTTGCCTCAATTACCACAGAATCTTTCTTGAGTTTGCCCTCATCATAGAGCTTTTGAAAGATATAGAGTGCTACACGATCTTTCACACCCCCTGCGGGATTGCAATACTCTAATTTAGCAAAAATACGATTATTGTTTGGAATTTTTATGCGCCTAAGCTCTAAAAGTGGCGTATTGCCGATGAGTTGTAGGCTTGAGCTAAAAATCATATTTTATCGCTTTGATTGAGTAATTGCCTGATGTATATCATCAAGCAAATCTTGAGCGTATTCTATGCCTACTGATAGGCGAATAAGATTTTCTTTGATGCCTAAGCTCTCGCGTATATCTTGCGGGATTGAGGCGTGTGTCATTGATGCAGGGTGGCAAAGAAGTGATTCTACCCCGCCAAGACTTTCAGCTAATGCGATGATAGAGGTTGATTTGAAAAAGATTCTGTAATCATAGTTATTTTTAAGCTCAAAGCTTATCATACCTCCACCACCTCGTGCTTGTGAGCTTTGAATCTTATAGCCCTCATCACTCGCTAATCCCGGATAATATACTCTCTCTACCGCCTCGTGTTGGCTCAAAGCCTCTGCAAGGAAAAGTGCATTTTCACAATGTCTTTGCATACGCAATCCAAGTGTTTTTATACCTCGTATCAAAAGAAAACTATCAAAAGGAGCTAGCACACCGCCGATGCTATTTTGTAAAAAACCAATTTCTTGGGCAAGTGCTTCGTCATTGACAACTACAAGCCCGGCGATAAGGTCGCTATGCCCACCAAGATATTTTGTTGCTGAATGTAAGACGATATCAATGCCAAGATTCAAGGGTTTTTGTAAGTAGGGCGTCATAAAGGTATTATCCACAATGCTTAATATGCCCTTTTCTTTACATAAAGCTGCCACTTGTGCGAGGGGTGTAACATTTAAAAGCGGATTTGCAGGGCTTTCTATAAGCACAGCTTTTACATCTGCCGTAATGGCTTTTTTAAGCGCATCTATATCTCTTGTATCGATGATTTTATAGCCTATTTTGAAACGTGAGAAAACTTTATCGAGGATTCTAAAAGTGCCGCCATAGATATTACGCGAGATAATCACACAATCTCCGCTTGAAAAAAGGCTCAAAATTGTGCCAATTGCCGCCATACCCGAAGCAAAGGCAAAGCCAAATTTTCCATCTTCGCATTCTGCAATAAGGCTTTCAATCCCATCGCGAGTGGGATTTTTTGTGCGAGAATATTCATAACCTTTATGCTCACCTAGCGCACTTTGGGCATATGTGGAGGTTTGATATATCGGGCAATTTACTGCACCTGTGTGTGGGTCTGTGGTTGCTCCGCCGTGTATAAGGAGTGTATCAAATGTGCTTTTCATTATAATAATACCTTTATTTGCAAATATATTTGACTTGAACTTTTGCTGTAATTTCTTGTTCTTTGGGCGTAGGAAGTTCCCAGCTTGTATCGGCATAGCTTGTAGTATTGCTTGATTCAGCGCGAGTAAGGGCAAATTTGGGCTGTATAAGAGGTGCGTTCATAGAATCTGCACCCGAGAGGATACATTTTTTATTGACAATACGAGAATAATCCCCTTCTTTTTGCTTTGCAAATGTGAGTGCATTTTCAAAGGCTTTATCCTGTGCCTCTTGTAAAGATTCGGGTGTGGCAATGATATTGACATTTGGCGCAAGGAAACTCAAATATTTGTTTTTATTGATTTTTTTGTCAATATCAGCAACAAAGCTATCATATTCTTTCTTTTTTTTGCTTGGCACATTGCATTCGAGATTAAAATTAAGCGTATAGCCCACTGTGTCTCTTGCCGCGCCATCTTTGTATTGGATATTAGGGCGTAAATCGTGATTGCCTCCCTCACATAGCTCTTGTTTTTTACTAAGACTGATAATATCATTAAGCGTATCGGCAATATCTTTTTTGGTGCTTGGTTCTATCTCGCCACCCTTACGCAGAGTATCGCTCTCTGTAATGCGAATATTTGCTTTGTAGGCATTAGGAATAATAGCTTGCGAGATAGATACGCTTTTATAGAGGCAAAGCGCATTTTGTGGGCATTCATTACCATTGAGGGCGGTATTTTCACTGCTGCACGCGCCTATTATAAAAGTTACAAATCCTAGAATTAAGACAGAAAAAACAGATTTCATTTTTACTCCTTTATAAAACTTGGCAATTATAGCTATTTTGGGTAACCTACTCGTAATCAATAAAACCATCTTTGGGGAGAATAAGCTGTATATTTTTAGGTAGATATTCTAAGAGTTTATCAAGGAAAATATAATTTTCTAGCATATCTCCAAGCAAGAGGACTTTATCAATATTAAGATTGGTAATGCAGTCCCTCACAAGTGTGGCAACGAATTCACTCAAAGAATCTATGATGCCAAAGCTTAGAACTTCATCTTCCATATTGGCACACTTAAAGCTAAGGCAGGAGCGGATAATGCGATAATAATCAAGCCAAATGCGATTATCTTCGCGCAAAAGTTTATAATCAATGCGTGGTCCCCTCTCTCGCACAAAACGATAGGCATAATAAAAAAGCGTATTTTTATTGATAGCGTGAGCTTTGGTTTTATTTTGTAGTCCTAAAACAAGGGCGCAAGTATCAAAAATATCGATAAGATTGCGTGTGGGACGAGATTCAGCGGGTAGCTCAAAAAGAGTAGATAGAATCTGTGGAAAACGCGCTCCAAAATTTTTTAAAAGTTCATCGCCACTTTCATAAGAATGAATAATTTTCTCACATATAAGTTGTGGGTTATTTTCAAAGTCAATGTCTAAAAGGACTCTAGGGGGCTGATTGGGGGATTGATGTGAAATAAGAAAAGCACTTGGGTGCTTGGTGCTAAGGTAAATAATCAGGTGAGAATGTGTAGAATCCGTGCCTAAATGCGCATCTATGAGAGATTGGAATGTGTTATCTTGTGCAATATGTGTATCAATAAACATACCATTTTGCGCAATGCTTAGAATCTGTTCTTTAGGGGTAGGGGAGTGTAAAAAATCAAAATCTGCCTCTTCTTGTGTATGAGAGAGAAAGAAATAGCCTATTTCATCTTGTAAAAGCAACGCACCAAGAAGAGCTAAAGGCATATCATAGGGCAAACCAACTTTTACCAAGCCATATTCATTAAGAGGAAAGAGAGATTCAAATACTTCTTTTGGCACAAGGTGAGTAAGGGGCTTTTCAAAGCTTGCCAAAATATCTATGCGGGCTTGATGTGTGCGAAAATAGGTTTTGAGTGAGCCAATATCGCATAAAATGGTTGTATGCGTGTGTGCATTGGGTGTAAGAGAGAGTAATTGTGTGCCACGTGATGTGCAAAATACCTTTTGCTCTCCAGCTTTTAGGGAGCGGATTATATCTAAAAAATAAGCTTTATCTTGCTTGGCAAGAGGCTTGTGTGTAGGAGCATTAGTGGGATTGAGCATTGCAAAAACATCACTTGTAGGATTTAGAATCTGCTGTGTTTGCAAGGGCGTGTAATAGTAAGTTTTGGGTGTTTTAAAATGCGCAAGTATATTTTGCTCATCGTGTAAGCTAAGATTCTGTGGGGATTCTAATAGGGCAAAGGGCAGGGCGTGAGCAAAAATATCTTTAAGGGAATCTGCAGATTTTACATCATCAAGGCTATCATAGAAAGCTTGTGATGGGGTAATAGGCGTGAGCTGTATAAAAGAAAAATAAAGTGAGAGCGGTAGAGCGTGAGCCATATTGTTTGCAAAGGATAGAATCTGTTGGGCATAGTTTATATCATCTTTGATAAATTGCTCTAAAGGGCTTGTGAGAGTGGATTGCTTATGAGATTGTATAAGTGTATATAAGTCTGGTATGAGGCAATGCGTATGCTGATTATGCGTATAAAAAAAGGCATTTAAATGTAAAGTGTGAGCTTGATGAGCAAGGATATAGAAAAAAAAATCTTCGTCAGTGCTTGTATTAGAGAAGCAAAAATCATAAATCATTCATAACCTCGAAATGAACCATTAGCAACTTCTTGCAAATCTCTATTATCGATTCTTTGGGCGTGGATTCCATTTTCTGCTAAAAATTCTAGGGCAAGTTTTTCCATTACTTTCGCTCCCTCTTTTACAGGCTCTGAAAGAGTAAAGGCTGTATCTTCACCAATAATTTCAGGGATAATACCAATAATTTTTACAGGAGGTAAATCACCATTGATAGCTGTTAAGCGCAGGGTTTGGAGCATTTCAACTTCGTGCGCACTCCCCGCCCAAGTAATGATTTTTGGAACATTGTCAAAATCAAAATAATACACTTCGCCAATATGGGCGTTATTGACACTGACACAATCAAGGATTAATACTTTGTCATAAGAAGTAATGAGGGGAATAAGCATAGTAGCGAGTGTGCCACCATCGACAAAATCCACCTCATTTTCACCGCTAAAGCGATAGTTTAGCTTTAAGAAATTGCTTAAATGCACCCCAATACCCTCATCGCCAAAGAGGATATTGCCGATGCCAAGCACAAGAATTTTCATCAAACTTTTACATCTTCAGTATAGCGCATACCACTTACTATAGCATCTACACCGCCATTTGGGTATTTTAGTGAATTCCATACTGCCATATAAATATGCACAGGGATAAAAATCACAAATGCCCAAGTGAGAATATGATGTATGTTTCGCACATTTGCCAAGCCACCACAAAGCACCTCTACCCATTTGAAACAAAATGCCAAAATCGCACCCAGTCCATCTCCATAAACATTATAGTATAACACTATACCTGTAAGTGAAATAAGAAGCACAAGTATAGCAAGGAAAAAGTATGTAACAAATTGCAATGGGTTATATGCGCCATTAATGTGTGGGTGAGCGCCTATAAAAAGATAAGCTTTAAGCTGTCCAATCCATACTTTTGGATCTATAACTTGCCCAAAAGAAATTCTCTCTGGCAAAGATTTTTTATCAAAAATAAAGAGATAGATTCTAAAGCAGGAAATAGCAATAAGCACAAAGCCCATAATCAAATGCACATTGCGGATATAGGCTTGAAGATATGAGGTGTCTACCGCACCCATTTGCTGCTCAATTACCACTTCTCCTTTTATGCTTCCTTGCAATGTAGCTTGTGTTACATCTGGTTGAGACATAAGAAATGGATAAGCAATATAGAATCCTGTGGCAATGAGCGAAAAAATACACAATGCTCGTAGCCAGTGAAACAAACGAGTGAGTCCTGAAAACTCCTCGTGCATATGGAGTTCTTTTTTAAACATTTCAACTTTGTTCATATTGCCTCCTTAGCGAAGTCTCGCAAAAGATGGTTCTACCTTATATTGACTAAGCTCATTACCTTGTGTATCCATTACGTGCACTGCACAAGCGATACAAGGGTCAAACGAGTGAATGTGGCGGATAATTTCTAATGGTTGTGTAATATCTTTAACTTGAGTGCCTATCAAACTCATCTCATAAGGCCCTTTTTGTCCTTTAGAATCTCTAGGTCCTGCATTCCAAGTAGAAGGCACAACAGCTTGATAATTTTCAATCACACCATTTTTGATGCGCACCCAATGGCTCAACATTCCTCGAGGCACATTGCCAATGTATCGTCCTTTATAATCTTTGTTCTTATCAATAGCATAAGTTGCACAAGTGTTTTTATCGCCTGCAGCAATATTTGCTACAAGTGCATTGAAAGCCTTAATGCCATTGTCTGCTACAACCTTGCACTCAATTGCACGAGCCGCAGTTCTGCCAAGTGTGCTAAAAATCGCTTCTACTGGCAGTCCTGTAACACTTAAGAGCTCATCTACAACTTTTACAATCGCTGGATTTCCACTTGCATATCCTACAACCACACTAGCAAGAGGCCCTACTTCCATAGGTTCTCCGTCATATCGAGGTGATTTAATCCAAGAGTATTTGCCATTTTCATCAATAATTTTAGAATCCACAAGTTTGCCATTAGCTCCGATTGTTTGAGCATCTCTAAAGCCTGTGTATTTAGGATTTGTCTTACCATCATAGGGGTGAAGAGGCTCATTATCTTCATACCAAGAGTGTGTAGCTTCCTCTGTGATTTTGCTTTCATCAATAGGATATACTTTGCTTAAATCACCATCTTTTACAATACCGCTACTAAAGAGCCATTCATCTTCGCCTACTTGCATTTCTTGGAAGCTAATAAAATTCTTTAAACCACAACCTTTCAACACAGAATCTTCGGTTTTATAAGCTTCTGCTGCCATAATAATATCTGCCCAATACGCACGATTTACAAATTCTACCACTTCTTTATATTTGCTCAACCAATCACCCAATCGACTAGGATCTAAAATATCCATCACAGAAGTTACACCACCAACGGTAAGGCTTTGTGGGTGTGGGTTTTTCGCTCCAAAGATTGCCATCATTTGCGCTACAACGCGTTGCACCTCAAGAAGTTTGAGATAATGCGAAAGAACAATAAGATTTTGTTCTGGACTAAAGCGATAAGTCTTATGCCCCCAATACGCATTTGCAAAAGGTCCTAATGCACCTTGTTTAACAAAAGCACCTACTTTTTCTTGCACAGCTTTAAGATCATTTTCGCCTGTGCAAATAGGATTCGGACTATATTTGAATGCAAGCTTTGCTGCTTTTTCACAATCAGCTTGAAGTGCAGAGGTAATATCGCACCAATCAAGTCCGTGTAGGGTATAAAAATGCACCGCGTGATCGTGCAAGAAAAGCGAAATATTCATTAGCGTGCGTGTAAGAATTGCATTGAGCGGGGGTTTGATGCCAAGCGCGTCTTCCACTGCAGTAATACCTGCTTTATAGTGAGAAAATGTGCAGACACCACAGATTCTTTGTACGAGAAAGCCCGCATCGCGTGGATCACGATTTTTTACAATGGTTTCTAATCCTCGCCATAGTGTTGAAGTAGAAAACGCATCAGTAATTACATTATTATCATCAACAATCACTTCAATGCGTAAATGCCCTTCGATTCTTGTAATTGGATCTACTACTATACGTTTTGTCATTTTTTACCCCTTATTTTGCTTTTTGTGTTGAACTAATAATGGCGTGTGCAGCAATACCCACTGCTGCTACTCCAAGTATTACAGAACCGATTGTATCAGCTGTTTTATCTGCACCCATTCCATTGAAGTTTGTCGCATAAAGACGATTGCCAATAGGTTCTTCAAATGGATTCATCGTATCCCAGAAGTTTGGCTCACTGCAGCCTATACAGCCGTGCCCTGCACCAATAGGCCAATTTGTATGTTGATTAAAACGTAATTTTGAGCAATTATTGAAAGTATAAGGTCCTTTGCAGCCAACTTTATAAAGGCAGTAACCTTTTTGTGCGTTTTCATCGCCAAAATGTTCTACAAATTGTCCTGCGTCAAATCGCCCTCTGCGCTCACATAAATCGTGGATTCTTAATCCATATGCCCAAGTGGGGCGATTATACGCATCAAGTGTAGGCAATTCACCAAAGAGAATAAAATGCAATACATTGCCCACAATATTTTTTTCACTTGGTGGGCAGCCAGGCACATTAATTACTTTACGATTTGTAATCTCACTAAGAGGCATTGCATTTGTTGGATTTGGATAAGCTGCTTGCACCCCACCAAAGCTACTACAAGTTCCAATAGCAAAGATTGCTTTTGCATTTTTTGCTGCTACTCTCGCTTCTTCTGCACCTGTGCGTCCGTGTGCGCCGATAGTGAGGTAAAATTCACTGCTTCCTTTAGGGATACCACCCTCTACCATAAGTATATACTCACCTGCATATTTTTCAATCGCATTTTCAAGGTTTGCTTCTGCTTGCCAACCAGCTGCTGCCATAACGGTTTCGTGATACTCTAGGCTGATGTAATCAAAGATAAGAGAATCTATACTTGGCGCATCAGTTCGCAATAAACTTTCGCTACAACCGGTGCATTCTGCCATATGTAACCATACAACAGGGAGGCGATTGGCGAGTTCAGCAGCTTTTGCTGTAAGTGGTGCAAAAGTCGCAGGAAGCGCAAGCGCAGCTGTCATCATACCAGACCATTTGATAAAGTCTCGGCGTGAGAATCCTTTTGATTCTAACTCTTTGAATAAATCCTTGTCTGCTCTGTGGGCAGGAAGTTTTGAGAGCTGTTCAAGTCTTTGAGAAGCTTTTTGAAACAACTCTTTTTGTGCATTTTGTGTCTTCATAGCAGTCCCTTCTTCACTTAAATGTTGTTGCTGAAACATTTATGATTCTATTACTATTTTTAATTTAATGGGAATTCAAAATGTGGAAAGATAGAATATTTCTCAATAAAAGTTACTAAAAGTAATTGTTTTGAATTATTCATATAAAATAAAAAATTGTATGAAATTTGTTTAAAAAATTAAAAATAATGATTATTAAATATTATTTTTTAATAGTATGGTGATACAGAATATCAAGATTCTTATCATAATCTTGCGTTTGAATCCCAAGCAAAGTAAGCAGAGTATGGAAAATATAATCGTGGCTTAGTGTAGCATCTTTTTTGTTTAAAGCAAGGGTAGGGGTATTTTCCCATTGATTATTAAACCACATTATTGAGGGAATATGTATTTGATATTTTGGGGCGAGAGTATAGCCTAATCCCCCGTGCATATATTGCCCAAGCTCCCCCAAACTTTCGCCGTGATCACTCACATACCATAGCATTGAGCGCATTTTGACTTTTTCTAGTATATGTATCATTTGCGCTAAAATCCAATCATTATAGAGGATTGAGTTATCATAAGCATTAACAATCTCTTCGTGAGTGCATTTTGATAATTCTTTTTCTTTACATACAGGAGTAAATGTTTCAAATTCTAAAGGATAGCGATTGGTATAAGAAGCTCCGTGGCTACCATAGCCGTGCGCAACAATAAAGGTATTTTGTTGCTTTTTTTGTGCATTTTCTACGATGTGGGCTATATCAGGAAGCATTATACTATCAAGGCTATCACTTGGATAAATAATAGTATGTTTGATATTTCTATCACAGCCTCCCACGCATTTGCCGCCATTATTGCCCAAATACCATACCTCATAGCCTACATCTTGTGCAATATCAAGGATATTATTGACATAGAGGGATAAATTGCGGTGAGTGTAGGATTGATGTGTGTAGTGTGTGAGCATACAAGGAACAGAAATAGCCGTAACCACTCCGCAGGAGTAAAAATTTTTAAAACTTATCACATTGAGGGCGCTTGTGTAGGGATTTGTAGGTTTATCATAGCCATTGAGCGAAAAATTTGCACTCCTTGCACTTTCACCAATGACAAAAAGCACGATTTGTGGTGGCGTATTTGCATTCAAATGCGCATCTTGAGCTACAAGCATAGGTGCAAAGTCGTGTTCTTGTAAATGTTGCACATAAAGAATTGCAGAGCGAATGGGCGCGATAGGATTAGGCTTATCTGCTAGGCTTTTTTGTGCTTTAAAAACAAATACAATGTCCTTACCCCAAGTCATATAGCTTAGCGCAATAAGCGCACTTAAAATCCCTAGTATTAAAACTTTTTGTTTGCAGGATTTTTTAAATGTGAGCCGTTTTAATTTTAAAAATCTAAGCACAACACAAGGCAAAATGCCAAATCCTAGCACATACATTACAAGTCCAAAATTAATCATATCAAAGACTTCATCTGTATGTGTCTCTACCACGCTTTGTATGATGTCTTCATTAATGCTTATACCTAATGAATCCATATAATATGCACATACGCTACTTAAAAGTAGGACAAATCCTAGCACATATTTGACACTTAAGCGCAAGCTTAGAATCTCAAGCGCAAGAGTTAAAATTAATATATAGACGATTTTTCCACAAAAGATAAGATAAGTAAAGCCTGTTTGTGCAGCGACTTCATCAAATGTAGTATAAAAAGAATAATTAAGGCATAAGGTAAGGAAAATTGCACCACCGAGCGTAAGCCAATGGTAATTGAGTTGAAAGGAAAAAAGTTTTAAAAAAATCGTAACCATAAGAGAGGAGTGATACGAGATGTTTTTGCACCTTACCTTATAATACTATTTTGTCGTAACCCATTGGGTTTAAGATTTTAATCTTGCCCAAGACTTGGATTGCGAATTCTGTTATTGCCATTAATATGCAACGATGTTTCTTGTCTAGATTCTATTTTTTAAGAATCCTAACGAGCACCGCTATAAGGCAAGTGTGCAAATATCTTAGAGGAGTGAATCAAGCTTTGCGCGAATATCATCTTCAGATTTTGCGCCTGTTACTTGCTCTTTAATTTCTCCGTCTTTGAAAAAGAGGATTGTTGGGATATTTCTAATGCCAAAGCGTTTTGAAAGCTCGGCGTGCTCATCAACATTGACCTTGCATATTTTTGCTTTCCCCTCATAATTTTCAGCAAGTTTGTCGATTACAGGAGTGAGCATTTTGCAAGGATTGCACCAAGGCGCCCAAAAATCCACCAATGCAACGCCACCACCCATAACTTCTGCATCAAAACTATCATTGCTCAATTCTATATACTTAGCCATAATAAGCTCCTTATTTTTATTTAAAGATAATTAAACGCTGATACAACCGCGCTTAAACACAATGTAGCAACATTTATGTTTTCATTATACATTGCTTTATTCAACAAAAGTTTATCTTTATGAAGTTTTTTATTCTAAGGGATATATTTTTTTGGATTTAAAATATTTTAGATTTTAATTAATGTTATTCTTCAAGCAAAGATTCTTGCCCATTTGTAGAATCTTTAAGTTCCGTAACGCCTGCCCCTTTAAGGAGATTCTGAATAGCCTGACTTTTTTTAGCAATGCCTTGATTGCCCTCATATTTTATTTTCACATCTTCACGCGTTTTATTGAGTGTGTCAATATTACGCCATAGAGCATTTAAGCTCCCCTCAAATCGTTCAATGGCGCTAAAAAGCTTTTGAATCTCTGCAAAAATCTTATCACTCTCTTTGTTGCGGTATTCGATATTCCAGAGATTATGGATAATGCGTAGCACCGCCATAATAGTAGTAGGAGAGACAAGCACTACCTTTTTTTGATAGGCTTCATTATAGAGATTCATATTCTGTGCCATAGCTTCTAAAAATGCCCCTTCAATGGGTATAAACATCAGCACAAAATCAAGTTTTTGCCCCTCTAAATATTGCTGATAGTTTTTTGCGCTTAGATTGTTAAAGTGGTTTCTTATTGACGCTACAAGTTCCTTTTGTGCCCTCTCTTTTTCCTCTGAATCTGTGGCATTACACAATTTCTCATAGGCAAGAAGTGAAGTTTTGGCATCAACAATCACGCATCTTTGCTCACCATTGCTTTGAGGAAGTCTAATCACTGCATCAGGGCGGAACACTCTATGCTCATCATCGTGCATATTGACTTGGAGTTCATATTCTCGCCCCTCTCTTAATCCACTATTTTCAAGCACTTTTTGTAAGATTATCTCTCCCCAATTTCCTTGTTTTTTATTCTCGCCTTTAAGGGCTTGGGTGAGGCTTTGAGCATCATTTGAAAGTTGCATATTGAGCTTATGGAGTTGTTCAATTTGCGCAACAAGTGCGCTATGCTGTTTAATTGAGCCTATATGATTATCGCTCAGTTGTTTTGCAAATTTGGTAATTTCCTCCCTCAAAGGCTGCAAGGAGAGCACCTGCTCTTGCGCAAATTTTTGTTTATTTTGCTCCAAAATATCTGCACCTAAAGCCTTAAAAGCATTTTTAAGCTCCTCTTTGTTTTGTGCCTCTTTTTGTTGTATTTCCTCTTGTGTGAGTTTGTATTGATTCTGTATAGAATCAAGCGTTTTATTAAAATACTCTCTTTGCTCATTTATTCTTGCTTCATAATGTCTTTTTTCTTCCTTTAAACGCGTCTCAAAGCCTTCTTGCATATCTAAAAAACGTTGTTTATAGGTAGATTCTAAGGATTGAATAGCTCCTTTGGATTCTGCAAGGGCGACTGAAAGGCTTTGGTTACCTACTCTTTGTTGCTCTAATTTTTCATTGAGGCTTTGATTCTCTAATCTTTGCTTTTCTATTTTTTCATTAAAGGCAGATTCTAGGGCTTTAATTATTTTTCTTTGCCATAACCACATACCCATAGCCCCGCATATAAGCCCAACAATGCCACCTAAGAGTATTTCAATCATTTTATAAATCCTTCATATTTTTAAGTGCATACATTATTTTGACTTTTCACGCTTGTAATCCCCGCTTTTGCCACCGCTTTTTGATTGAAGGCAAATATCGCTTATTGTCATTGTTTTATCAATGGCTTTAAGCATATCATAAATAGTAAGAAGCCCTATGCTTACGCCCGTTAAAGCTTCCATTTCTACACCTGTTTTGCCCTCGCATTTGACAAGCACACCAAGTGTGATAGAGTGCTGATGTGGATTTGGCGTAATATCTACATTAATCTTATTCATAAGAAGCGGGTGGCACATCGGGATAAGCTCACTTGTCTTTTTGCTCCCCATAATTGCAGCAATAATCGCAGTTTGCGTAATTGAGCCTTTTTTGCCTGTGTGATTTATGGCGGATTCAAAAGCTTGCTCACTCATTGAGATAGTTCCACTTGCATACGCCTCACGCATAGTGATAGATTTATCACTGACATCAACCATTCGCGGATTGTGCTTTTCATCAAGATGCGTAAGATTCATTTTTACTCCTTATTTTGGGATTTTTGTGTATTTTAGAATCTAATTTTTGGGGCGAAAGGCGTGGATATGTTGAGTATTTTCATAAATATATCGCCCCTCTATTAAATCAATACAATAAGGCACAGCGGGAAAAACTGCCTCTAAACACTCTCTAATACTTTTTGGTTTGCCCGGGAGATTAATAATGAGGCTTTTGCCGCGAATCCCTGCGCTTTGGCGCGATAAAATAGCAGTTGGCACATATTTAAGACTTACACTACGCATAAGTTCCCCAAAGCCCGGTAACATCTTATGGCATACATTTTGTGTAGCTTCTGGCACCACATCTCTTGGTGCTGGTCCTGTGCCACCGGTAGTAACAATTAAATCACAACCTTGCTCATCGCTTAGTTTTTTAAGATAAGATTCTATAATCTCTTGCTCATCGCTCATAATATGGTAGTGATACTCGCAAGGATTAAGGATAAATTCACTTAATACCTCTTGTATTGCTTTGCCTGAAATATCCTCATATATACCAAGAGCCGCTCTATCACTTGAAACAATAATGCCAATTTTGATTGTCTGCATCTCTTGCATTTGCTCTCCTTTATAAAATTATTGTGAATGCCTAAAGTTGCGAATAAAATGAGCAATACAAGCTATATCATTTAAGGGCAAAATAGGCAAGTGAGGGGGCAAAATATCTACATTTTTTACACTCTCATCAATAGCAAAAGCATTAGCATAGGGAATATATGAAGATTCTATTGTTTCACGCGCTACTACAATACGCGCAAAAGGTAGGGTTTTTAGTCCCTCTATGAAGATATAATCATACTCTGCAAATTGTGCCAATGTATCATAAAAGGCTTGTGTTTGAGAATCTTGTGCTTCTTGCGTGGGAGATTCTTGCTTCTTTTTTGTTTTTTGTGCATTGTGCTTTATTTGTAGGGTTGTGCGTGTAGGCGATATGAGTGCGACTGCATTGGCGCGTTGAAAAAATTCATAGGAATCTTTGCCTTTAGTATCAAAAACTGCCTTATCCTTTGGATCGTGCTTGATGATAGCAATTTTGTATGCGCATAAGTATTCGCAAAGTTTGCAAATAAGCGTTGTTTTACCGCTATTGCTTTTACCGCTAAAAGCAAAAACAATAGGCTTTTTTAGATTTTGGTTGCTGTTGTGAGAAAGTATGGAATCTTGCATTAATACTTCTATAATCAAAAACTTTTTGGCGCAAGAATCCCGCTACCTGCAAGTGTTTTGCTTCGCTCTTTGGCATAGATTCTACGATGATGTATAACATCATATTTCCAAATAGGCGCATTTGCCTTAAAATCCTCTATGAAAAGCTCATATACACTCAATACGCCTTTGCGATTTGATGAGATAATGCCACACATATAAGAGCTTTGATGCACACTCACATCGCCTATACTATGTGCCATACATAAATACGCATTGTGTTCTTTTTGTGCATATTGCTGCCATTTATCAAACCATTTTTGCAAAAGAGGTTCATAAATATCAAAGCTCAAAGCTTCTATTTGCCCTTCTGCTTGAATCTCCTCGCGCACAATGCCTGTAAAAATGCTCAATGCCCCCGCATTTTTGCTTTGGGCAAGGGATTCCCATTTGATATAAATATCATAAGTAGGTAATGCACCTTGATAGAGAGAGAGCATTATCCACCACACACAGGGGGGAGCAAACTCACTCTATCGCCGTTTTTTAGCGGATAGGAAAGCTCCTCAATAAGCTCATCATTGACTGCCACAGCGCTTATTTCAAGCCAAGAGTGTAAAGATGTATCTTGCGTAAGTAAATCTCTTAACTCTTGAAGATTTTGCGCCTCTAATTCACGAGATGGAATATCGCTCATAGGACCTAAAAATTCAACTTTAATCATCGTATATCCTTGTCTGCCCTTTTGTTTATATTTTTATTTTAAAAGGATTAAAATCTTAAAAAATCATAGCAAAACTGAAGTTAAAAGTGATTTAAAAACATCACTTTTACTTGTTCTCCTGCTTTTAAATTACTCCCATTTTCCTCTAAAATTGCTAGGGCAGCATTATGTGTGAGATTATTAATCATTGAGCTTTGTAGGGATTTTTTTGTGTTAAAGCTCACTTGCAAGGTGCCATTATGTTGATGCACATCACAAGCACGAAATTCGAGGCGAGAATCACTTCTTTTGACATCTTCGCAAAGTGTGGCACAAAAAATACTTGGCTGATAGATTCTATTTTGCAAACGCGCAAGGAGGATAGAGCCAAAAAGTAGAAAAGTGATAGCACAAGAATTAGGGAATCCGGGCAAGCCCAAGATAGGTTTTTTCTTATTTGAATCTTCATATATAGCGCAGATAACAGGCTTACCCGGCTTTAATCGCACACCTTTAAATGCAATGTTTGTAAGCTCTGCTATTACCTCTTGTGTGTAGTCATAATCTCCCATACTCATACCACCGGCACTCACAATCATATCACATTCATTTAAAGCCTTTTTATAGGCATTTTTAATTTCTTGTTTATCATCTTTTAGCAGAGGATAGACGATAGGCTCTTGCCCCATTTGTAGCAAAAGTGATTCTAAAAGATGTGCATTTACACTACGCACAACATTATGATGTGGGCTTATCTGTCCTACTTCAATAATTTCATCACCCACACATAAAATACCCACTCGCACTTTTTGATAGACAAGCAAAAAGCTTTGATTGAGTTCAGCAAGTAAACCAATTTCAAAAGCTCCGATTCTATCTCCTTTTTGAAGAAGCACTTGCCCTTGCTTATAATTATCTCCCACTTGGCGAATCCACTTTGCCTTTTGCACTTGCTCTTGAGGTGCACTTAAGAAGATTCTATCTTCTTGCAATGAGATATGCTCTATGATAACGAGTGTATCAGCATTTATAGGCATTATAGAGCCTGTGAAAGTTTTGATTGCATAGCCTCTTTGTAATGTAGGGCGCATAGGATTGCCTGCTTTATTTGGTGGGAGAATCTGTAAGCCTTGAGTAAGGAGCAAGGGCATATCATCAAAATTAATTGCATAGCCGTCCATTGCCGCTGTGGGATAGGCTGGAACATCATAGGGAGCGCATAAATCTTGAGCGCAGATTCTATAAAGTGCATTTTTAAAATGCACTTGTTGTACTCCAAGTGGTTCTAGCGGGAGCGTATGTAAAATCTCATTTGCTTCTGCATAGCTTATAAGGGTAGGATAATCTGCCATTCTCACTCCTTAAAGATTCTAAAGCAGATGCCCGAGTTTTTCTTTTTTAACCTCTAAATAGCCCTCATTATGCGGATTTGTCGGGGTAATGATGCTATGGCGCACAACTTTTGTATATGCTTCCATTGCAGTAATTTTGCGTGGATTATTAGTAAGGAGATTGATTTGGGTGATTTGAAAATACTTAAAAATTTCCCCTACAATCTCATAACTCCTTAAATCACTCTCAAATCCTAGTTTTTGGTTTGCTTCCACCGTGTCATAGCCCTCGTCTTGCAAAGCATAGGCATTAATCTTATTAAAGAGTCCTATACCACGCCCTTCTTGACGCAAATAAATAAGCATTCCTCCATCGGGATTTTGTGCGATTTTCTCCATACTCAAAACAAACTCATTGCCACAATCGCATTTTTTTGAGCCAAAAACATCTCCGGTTAGGCATTCAGAATGGATTCTTACAAGAGGAGTTTGTCCTAAATGAGGAGTAAAAACAATAAGATGCTCACGTGGTGCATCGCTGATATAAGCATTTGGATTGATATTGGCATTATTATTGAGATATTCGCGAAAGCTTATAGCAAGAAAGTCGCCAAATTTTGTAGGCAGCTTGGCTTGTTTTGATATTTCGTATTTCATTATATCCCTCCCAATCTTTTAACTAAATTTATAGTTCAAAAGCATTTTAAGGGTGCGCATTGTAAAATAATATTGTTAATATAGGTTGTTTGAAAAAATACAAAGGATAATAATTATTTATTAATTATTTTTAGCTATATTGAT
The DNA here is from genome assembly GCF_022511165.1 of Helicobacter sp. Classification (GTDB taxonomy): domain Bacteria; phylum Campylobacterota; class Campylobacteria; order Campylobacterales; family Helicobacteraceae; genus Helicobacter_C. Next base: position 27,139 of record NZ_JAFLSB010000010.1, read on the forward strand.
AACTCAAACTTAAATTAAAAAGGAGATGCGAATGTCAAAGAAATTTACAACAGCAACAGGAACGCCAATAGGCGATAATCAAAACTCTATCACTGCAGGAAGCAGAGGTCCTACACTTTTGCAGGATACTTGGCTATTAGAAAAATTAGCGCATTTTGATAGAGAAAGAATCCCAGAGCGCGTGGTTCACGCTAAGGGTAGTGCAGCATATGGAGAACTCACAATTACTAATGATATTACTGCTTATTCTAAAGCAGATATTTTTAGCAAAGTAGGTAAGAAAACAAAAGCATTTTTGCGCTTTTCAACCGTTGCAGGTGAGAGGGGTGCAGCAGATGCAGAGCGCGATGTGCGTGGTTTTGCACTTAAATTCTACACAAATGAAGGAAATTGGGATATTGTGGGCAATAACACACCTGTCTTTTTTATCAAAGATGCAATTAAATTCCCTGATTTTATTCATACTCAAAAACGAGATCCAAAGACAAACTTGCGTAGCAATACAGCAGCGTGGGATTTTTGGAGCTTACACCCAGAATCTTTGCATCAAGTAACCATTTTGATGAGTGATAGAGGGATTCCACGAAGTTACCGCGAAATGCACGGATTTGGTAGCCATACTTATAGCTTTATTAATGCGAAAAATGAGCGTTTTTGGGTAAAATTCCATTTCAAATCAATGCAAGGAATCCACAATCTTTCAAATAGAGAAGCAGAAGCGATTGTAGCAAAAGATAGAGAATCTCATCAAAAAGATTTGTTTGAAAACATTGAAAAAGGTAATTTCCCTAAATGGCGATTCTGCGTGCAAATTATGCCAGAAAAAGATGCAGCAACCTATCGCTTTAACCCCTTTGATTTAACAAAAACTTGGAGTCATAAAGATTACCCACTTATTGAAGTAGGAATCCTAGAGCTTAATAAGAATCCGGAGAATTATTTTGCTGAAGTTGAGCAATCTGCCTTTAACCCAGCAAATATTGTCCCGGGTGTTGGTTATAGTCCTGACAAAATGCTACAAGGACGACTCTTTAGCTATGGCGATACACAACGATACCGCCTTGGTATTAACCACTCTCAACTTCCTGTGAACGCCTCCGTTGCGCCGGTTGTTAATACACATAGAGATGGCTTTATGCAAAGAGGTGATTTTGGTGGAGCGCGTAACTACAACCCAAGCGCATTTAATGATTATGCTGAAGATCCTAATGCGCTTGAGCCATCATTGCACATAAGCGGAGGTGATGTGATGAATCGCTACAATCATCGAGATGATGATAGCGACTATTACAGCCAAGCAGGAGATTTATATCGCCTAATGAGCAGTGAGCAAAAAGAGATATTATGTCAAAATATCAAGGAAGCAATGGAAGGTGTGCCCGTAGAGATTAAAAAGCGTCAAATTGAGCATTTTACAAAAGCTGACCCTGCTTATGGTAAGCGAGTAGCGGAGCTTGTAGGGCTGTGAGTGAGGTAAAATTTACACAAGAGGAAGAAGCAAAGCTCACCGAGCTTTGCGCCTATGCACTTGATTGCGCACGCAATAATGATGTGCATTCCTTGCAGATTCTACTTGATGCAGGATTAAATGTGAATTTGAGCAATGAAAGCGGCAACACACTTTTGATGCTTGCTGCATATAATGGGCATTTTGAGGCAACAGAGCTACTCTTAAAATATGGTGCATTAGTTGATAAAAAAAATGATAAAAACCATACTCCCCTCGCAGGTGTGTGTTTCAAAGGCTATGAGCATATAGCAGAACTTTTACTCAAATTTGGCGCAAATCCCCAAGGCGATGGCGGTATGGGTTTAAGCCCGATGAATTGCGCTTTGTTTTTTGGGCGCAAAAAGATTCTTCGTCTCCTACTTCAATACTCACAGCAAAAACCCACTTTATTGCAAAGATTAAGCCTTTTTTTCTTGGGTATGAAAAAATCATAGATACCAATCCCTTAAAAACTAAAAAAGAGATTATGCCTAGAGCCATATGCTTCATAATTTAAGTAAAAATCCTCTTTTTACAACTCCTTTTTCTTAGAATCAAAAATCTTCAATATGGCTTTTGATAAAGCCTAATGATTTTGTATGTTTAATAAAGCAAGAATCATCGAAAAAAGTGATTTGTGGGACCATTACCCTTGCCGAGATTGAGAGAATATAAAATCGCATTAAACACATATTCTTTTGCCCTTTTAATGGCATTGAGACTATCAAAGCCTAGAGCGAGATTGCAAGCAATAGCAGAGCTTAATGTGCAGCCTGTGCCGTGTGTATTTTTGGTATCAATCTTAGGAGATTCTAAAATATGAAAATGCCCATTATAGAACACATCATTAGCATTTTCTACGCTATGTCCGCCTTTAAGCAAAACCGCCTTTGCTCCCATATCATACAAACATAGTGCCGCCTTTTGCATATCTTGTATGTTATGTATTTCAAATCCGCAAAGCTCTTGTGCCTCAGGGATATTTGGCGTAAGCACATCACAGAGAGGAATCATTTGCTTAAAATAATTGCGAGTGTCTTGTGGCATCAGCGCAAAGCCATTTTTGGCAAACATTACAGGATCAAGGACGATATTTTGGGGTTTATAATAGCGCAGATTCTCTGCAATACAATCAATAATGGCATTTGAGCCAAGCATACCAATTTTTGTCGCACAAGGCGGAATATCTTCAAAAACTGCTTCTATTTGTTCATTAATAGAAGGAATTGGCACATCATAGCTAGAAATCACGCGTGCAGTGTTTTCGGCTACTACGCTTAGAATCACGCTCATACCAAAGAGTTTATGTGCGCTAAATGTTTTTAAATCCGCCTGAATCCCAGCTCCACCGCTACAATCGCTCCCAGCTATGGTAAGAATGGGGAGAGCATTTTGAGTTTGAGGGAGTATTGTGTTTGACATTTTTAACCTTTAGGAATAAAATATAAACTAAACCCTTGTGTAAAGAGGGGTAATAAGCTATGCTTAATTATCTTAAATTATAACAAAGAATCTTTATGGATATTTTTTGATTTTTGCATACGCCAATACCATACATAGCCCCCAACGCAGAGTATCACAAAGCCAAATATCCATAATCCTACCTGTTTGACAATGCCTCTAAGCTGCATTTGCTCATCAGTTGGATTTGTTGAGGTAAAGGCGTGAATGATAGAATCAAGGCTTATTTGCGTAAGAAATGCCCCGGCATAGTAGCCAATGAGAGTAAGAATAATCACCCAGATTCCAGCCCCAAGACTTGTATAGAGGCAAAATTTCACAAGATTCATTTTAGCAAGTCCTGCGGGGAGGGATATGTATTGGCGCACGATAGTAATTAATCGCCCAACAAAAGTGCTGATATGTCCGTGTTTTTCAAAAAAAGCTTCCATTTTTTGCATTGTTTCTTCTGTAAAAAAAACATATTTACCATAAGCAATGAGAAATTCTCGTCCAAGTTTTAAGGCAATATAATAATTAAATAATGCTCCAGCAAGTGAGCCAAGAATGCCACAAAATACCGCAATGATTGCATTCATTTCACCTTTAAAAACTAAATACCCTGCAGGAATCATCACTACTTCGGAGGGAAAGGGAAAAAAGCTTGATTCTAAAAACATCATTATAAAAATCCCTCCATAGCCTAAAGTCCCCACAAGCTCGACAATATAATTAATGATATTTCCAAGTAGTTCGCCCATTTTGTTCCCTAAGAATTTAAGATTCTAGCGTTTTTGATTATTTTAGTTTGATATAATGCCATAAGTTTTCGCAGAATCCATTAGTTTGGAATCTCGTATTTGCAAAAAATAAATAAAGCTTATAAAAGGGTATCAAAGTCAATGAAAGAATTGTTTGAAGGGGCGATTAAGTTTCGTGAGGAAGATTATAATGAGCATAAAGCCCTCTATGAAAGCCTCAAAAAGCACCAAGAGCCACATACGCTATTGATTACTTGCACGGATTCACGTGTTGTGCCAAATCTCATTACAAATACATTGCCGGGCGATTTGTTTGTAATACGCAATATGGGGAATCTTGTCCCCCCTTATTTAGGAAAAGATAAGGGCATACGTGGGGGATATTTGGCAACGACTTCAGCGATTGAGTATGCCTTGAGTATCCTTGATATTAAAAATGTGATTATTTGCGGGCATAGCGATTGTGGGGCTTGTTCGGCAATTTATGAAGATGCAGAAAAACTTGCTAATGCGCCGTATGTGAAAAAATGGATTGAGCTTTTAGAGCCAGTGAAGCAAAAAGTCGATGAGCTAAAGCCTAGCTCAAAGGCTAAACGCACTTGGCTTATGGAACAAATGAATGTGGAGCATCAGCTTGAAAATTTAATGACTTATCCTTTTGTGGAGGAGCGATTTGATAGGGGGGAGTTAAATATTTATGGGTGGTATTATATTATCGAAACAGGCGAAATTTTTAACTATAATATGATAAAACGTGAATTTAAGCTTATCAATAAAATAAATTAAGGAGGAAAAATGATTTTAATGAGCGGACCTTGTGTTATTGAGGGATATGAAGCATTAAGCGCAGTAGCAAAAGCATTAAAACCTTTGAATGAGAATCCCAATATTGATTTTTATTTCAAATCAAGCTTTGATAAGGCAAATCGCACGAGTCTTGATAGCTATCGCGGACCGGGCTTAGAAGAGGGGATTGAGATTTTAGGTGAAATTAAAAAGCAATTTGGTTATAAAATCATCACTGATATACACGAAAGCTACCAAGCACCTACTATTGCAAAAGTAGCAGATGTGATACAAATCCCTGCATTTTTATGTCGCCAAACTGATTTGATTGTGGCGGTGGCAAAGACAGAGCGCATTGTGAATATCAAAAAAGGGCAGTTTATGAATCCCGCAGATATGCAGCATAGTGTTTTAAAAGCTATAAAGACACGTGGAGGGGATAAGGCAACTTATGAGCAGTCTCAAAAATATGGCGTGTGGCTTACCGAGCGAGGCAGTAGCTTTGGTTATGGGAATCTTGTCGTGGATATGCGCTCACTTGTGATAATGCGTCAGTTTGCGCCTGTGATTTTTGATGCTACTCATAGTGTGCAAATGCCCGGTGCTGCAGGAGGTAAGAGCGGTGGAGATAGTTCATTTGTGCCTTATCTTGCAAAAGCAGCAGCAGCTGTGGGAGTAGATGGATTCTTTATGGAGACACATTTAAATCCAAAAGAGGCATTGAGTGATGGACCAAATATGGTGCAAACAGATGCGCTTATCCCGCTTGTAGAACAGCTTTGTGCATTAGATAAATTTATGCAAAAATAAATCTTGAATCTGGAGGATTGGAATGAATATTATTGAAGGCAAATTGCAGCTTATGGGCGATGAGCGTATTGCTATCGTGAGTTCGCGCTTTAACCATCTCATTACTGATAGATTAGTAGAAGGGGCAAAGGATTGTTTTTTACGCCACGGAGGACGCGATGAATTGCTTGATTTGGTGCTTGTGCCGGGTGCGTATGAAATCCCTTTTGCATTGCAAAAGATTCTCTCTCAAGGAGAATATGATGGCGTTTGTTGCTTGGGTGCAGTGATACGAGGAGCTACACCTCATTTTGATTATGTATCTGCAGAAGCTACAAAAGGCATTGCTAATGTTACACTTAAATTTGGCGCACCTGTAACCTTTGGTGTTTTGACAACCGATACCATTGAACAAGCTATTGAGAGGGCGGGGACAAAGGTAGGAAATAAGGGTTTTGAATCAATGGCAGGACTGATTGAGCTTATTAATCTTTATAGAAAACTCGGGGCATAGCTATGGCGACACGCACACAAGCAAGAGAGGCAGTTATAGGTATGTTATATGCCTATGATGTAGGAAATGAAGATATTTTGCTTATGGCGCGTAGTATGTTTGATGAGAAAAAGATTAAAAATAAACAGCAAGATTTTGCCTATGCTCTTTTACAGGGGGTAATAGCGCATTTAGCGCAAATTGATGAGTGTATTGCGCCCCATTTGAAAGAATGGGAATTTTCGCGTTTGGGTGGAATGGAGCGCGCTATGCTAAGGCTTGGTGCGTATGAGATACTCTACACAGACACAGATACACCTGTGGTTATAAATGAAGCAGTTGAGCTAGGCAAACTCTATGGTGGAGAAGAGAGTGCGCCAAGATTCATTAATGGCGTGCTTGATGCACTAAGCAAAACTCAAAAGAAACTTACCACATCGGCTTATAAGGGATAATAAAGGATACAGATGAAGCTTTGCATTGCCCTTGATAATCCCACATTAGAGCAAAATTGTGCATTGGTGCATCATCTCTTGCCTTTAAGCGATGCGCAAAAAAAACGCATTTGGCTTAAGGTAGGTTTGCGAAGTTTTATCCGTGATGGTATTAAAGGCATAGAATCTTTGCGTCATAGCGGAGATTATAAAATCTTTCTTGATTTGAAGCTCTATGATATTCCAAACACAATGCTTGATGCCATAGATGAGGTGCAAAAAATAGGCGTGGATATGCTTACTATTCATACAAGTTGTGGATTTGAGGCGATGAAGAAGATTGCAGCATTGAAACAAAGTAGAAGCAATATGCCTCTAATCGTGGGTGTGAGTGCGCTTACAAGTTTTGAAAATGAGGGTTTTATGGAAATTTATAATGCCCCTCTTTTCTCTCATACGCTAAAACTCTCTACCCTTGCTTATCGTGCGGGGATTGATGGTGTGGTATGTTCTGTGCAAGAAAGCAGGGCAATTAAAGATTCTACACAGCAGGATTTTTTAACTATTACACCGGGTATTCGCCCTTTTGGCGAGGAAGCAGATGATCAAAAACGTGTAGCAACACTTGAGAGCGCTAAGGAAGCAATGAGTGATTTTGTGGTAATTGGTCGCCCTATTTATAAGGCAGATAATCCCCTTGCTGTGGTAGAGAGGATTCTTTGCTTTGAGGGTATGCAATAATGTTTTGCTTTATTAGCTATAAAATTAATGCTCAATCGATTTGAAGGAGGTGCGATGAAAGTCATTCATAGCGTTGCAGAGATAAAAGCCTATCGCCAAAGCCTTGCTCATAGGCGCATAGGTTTTGTAGCAACAATGGGTGCGCTACATCTTGGGCATTTAAGTCTTATTCATACTTCCTTAAAAGAAAATGATTTTACAATTGTATCTATTTTTGTGAATCCTACGCAATTTGGCGAAAATGAGGATTTTGGTGCATACCCGCGAACATTAGAGCAAGATATAGCTTTATGTGAAAAGGCGGGAGTAAATGCGGTATTTGCTCCTAATGCACAAGAAATGTATGGTATTGATGAAATAAGTTTTAATCCACCCCCTAAAATGGGCTATATTCTAGAGGGTTTTGATCGTCCTACACATTTTGCAGGAGTTATACAAGTTGTCCTCAAACTCTTTTCTCTTATTATGCCGCATAGGGCGTATTTTGGGCAAAAAGATGCCCAACAAGTATTAATTATTCAAAAAATGGTTAATGATTTATTTTTACCCATAGAAATTGTGCCTTGCCCCATACAAAGGGATAGTGATATGTTGGCATTGAGTTCGCGCAATATTTATCTAAGCCCAGAGCAGAGAGAGAGGGCATTATGTATTCCTCGCACGATTATGCGTATTAAAGAGGAGATAGAGGGGGGACAATATGAAGTTGCGCCTCTGCGCTCTCTTGCCTTGCAGAGTTTGGGGAGTGTGGATTATATTTTTTATGCAGATTTTTATAATCATTCCCTTGCTCCCATTACGCATATTACGCAAGGAGAGAGTATATTTTTACTCGCGGCAAAGGTGGGGCAAACACGACTTTTGGATAATTTATGGATATAGCTATGTATAAAAAAATTACTTTAATTTTGATAATTTGTGCTAATGTGTGGGCGTATGATAGCCTTGATGAGGCGCTCGAAAATGGTGTTTCAAGCGGAGATATTACATTTTATGGAAATTACACAAATGGGGCAGATACACCGCTAAATTCTCGTGCAAAAAATGATTTAAGTCAAGCAAGTTATGTCGTGGGGAGCGTGGGTTTAGCTTATCACTCGGCATTTTGGAAATATTTGCGTGTCGCAGTGAGTTTTCGTGCATTAGGTGTGATGTATGAAAATGATAAAAATTCACAATGGGGCGCAAATGAATTTGCTAATAACCCTAGTCGTTATGGTATAGGTGATGCCTCAAGAGACTTTTATATGAATGATCGCACAATGCTTGGGCAATCTTATATAGAGTATTTTGATGGTGATACAAGCATTAAGGTGGGGAGGGTATTTGCGGATTCAGAATGGGCAGATAGACTTATCGATGGTGTGAATGTGCGTAATCGTTCTTTGCCTAATACACTTATAGAAGCGCTGTGGGTAAAGAATAATGGTTATGTGCAATACAATAAAATGACAGGTTTTTATGCAGTCAATCCTCATAGCGTATTAGGGCTTACACAGGCAAGTTTGAAATATTATTTTGGCGAAAAGTTTGATGTAAAATTTTATGGTATTGCTAATCCTTCTATCTTTTATGCGGCGGGAGCAAAAGCTAGCGCACGATATGAAAGTTCGCAATCCTACATTGGCTTGAGTGGGCATTTTGCGACAAGTTTTGAGCAAACATATGGAAGATATAAGGGTGAAAATGGCAATGGCTATAATACTGATGTGAAGATATATGTGGGTGTTAAAGGTATGGCTGAAGCGAGTGGGGGCTATATAGGAAGTGGTGCAAATATTGGTTGGGGGTCGCTTAATACCCTTGGCAATAGTATCAGTCCATTTTTTATGTGGGGTGGAAAAGCATTGCTTGAGGGAGTTGATGCGAGTTTGTGGTATGGAAAAGTAATGTTTGCGATTGATCGTGTAAGTTTTGCGATTGTATATGGTAGCACGAAGTTTCGCGCAATGAGTCTAACAAATATGCGTTATCCCTACGATAGAGTCAATGAGGCAAACTTGCTCATTGATTTTGGCTTTACCGAACATTTAAGTGCGATTTTAAATGTGCTTAATACTCACGGCGGGTCCGAGCGATACTACCCACATAGCACCAATGTGAATCTTGGTATAAAATTAGCATTTTAAACCAAAATCTAAGAATAAATATTAATTTTATTGATTTAAGATTCTATGTAAGAATCATACAAAATATATTAAAGGTATATAATGAAAACAATTACGATTGTATGCGTGGGGCAGCCAAATGTTGGCAAAACTTCGCTGATTAATAGAATCTGTGGGGTGCATTTAAAGGTGGGGAATTTCACAGGTGTAACCATTGAAAAATCAGAAGCTAGCATTGAATACAAAGGCTATGTGTTGCGCATTATCGATTTGCCCGGCACCTATTCTTTAAATGATTATTCTTTTGAAGAGCGTGTAACGAGGCAATTTTTAGAAAATGAAGAATATGATGTAATTTTAAATGTAATAGATTCTACAAATTTAGAGCGTTGCTTATTTCTTAGCACTCAGCTTTTAGATTTGCATACACCTTTGTGCTTGGCACTGAATATGAGTGATGAGGCAAAAAAAGAAGGGATTGAGATTGATAGTGCGCATTTGGGTGAGATTCTTGGCGTAGAATGCGTGAGTGTATCGGCTTTTTATGGGGATAATATCAATGCACTCTTAGATGCTATCCTTAGAGTTGCCACAGGTGAGAAAAAACCCAATAAACGCATCTATGCAGATTTTTTAGAGGAAGAGATAAATAATATAGATCAGTTTTTGCAGGAGAAGCAATATGATGAAATCACTCATCTCCTTATGCTTAATCACAAAGGTGTGCGTAATACACGTGATATAGCGTTAAGGCTTTTAAAACAAGATAATTTTATCAGTCAAAATTTACACGATAAGGGGTGTTGGGGAGAGTTGAGTAGTTTTAGCCAAAAATGTATTAATAGGCTTTATAAACAGAGTGATGAAAAAAATGTGCGGAATATTTTTCATAATGATATGCTTAGTTTTGCCAAGGGTGCAAGTATGGAATCAAGCCATTTAAATGTGCCTACACGACTTTCTTTTACGCAAAAACTTGATCATATTTTGCTCAATACATATCTTGGGATTCCCATTTTTTTACTTTTGATGTGGTTTTTATTTCAAATAACCTTTTATCTAGGTGAATTCCCTAAAGTGTGGATTGAGCAAGGTATGGCAGATGTGGGGAGTTGGGTAGAGGAGCATTTAGCGTATGAGTTTTTAGCCTCTTTACTCTCTGGAGGGATTATTGCTGGAGTTGGCGCGGTTTTAAGCTTTTTGCCTCATATTTTGATTCTCTTTTTTGGTATCGTGCTTTTAGAAGGCACAGGATATATGGCACGCGTAGCATTTTTGCTTGATGGATTTTTTCATAAGTTTGGATTGCACGGCAAAAGTTTTATTCCTTTGGTTACAGGTTTTGGCTGCTCTGTTCCTGCGTATATGAGCACAAGAATGCTTAAAAATCGCAATGATAGAATGCTCACACTTTTTATTATTAATTTTATGAGTTGTGGCGCGCGTTTGCCTGTTTATACGCTTTTTATTGGGGCGTTTTTTGCACCTCAAGTGGCAGGTAATATGCTATATGGAATCTATATTTTTGGCGCATTAGTGGGGCTATGTATGGCAAAGATTCTTAAGCTTACTGCGTTTAAAGGCGATGATGAACCCTTTGTAATGGAAATGCCAAAATATCGCTTTCCAAGCGCACAACTTATTGTTTTTAGCCTGTGGCATAGAGCTGTGAGCTATATCAAAAAAGCAGGAACTTTTATTCTTCTTGCTTCAGTGATTATTTGGGTGGGGACGCAGTTTCCTAAAAATGAGCATCTCAAAGAGCAGATGCTAGAATCCACGCAGACTTTGCAAATAATGATAGATATTTTGAATGCACAAGATACAAATAAGTGTCTCGTGGAGACAGAGCAGGGCATTGCCTTTGTGCCTTGTGTTGAGGGCAGAGATGACGAGCAGAAGGCTAGAAATATTGAAAGGATTCAAGGTGGATTAGAATCTTTGCAAGAGCAAATTGATAGTATAGAGCATAATTATCAAGCCGCAGTGGTGGAGCAGAGCTATCTTGGACGCATAGGGCAGTTTATACAGCCTATTTTTTCGCCTATGGATTTTGATTGGAAACTCTCTGTATCGCTCCTTAATGGGCTTTTGGCAAAAGAGACAATTATCTCAAGTATGGGAGTGCTTTATGCGCTTGGCGATGAAATTAATGAAAACAATGATTTGCCTTTGCGCGATGTGTTGCAAGAGCATATCAGTTTGCCAAGTGCTGTTGCTTTTATTCTTTTTATTATGTTTTATAATCCTTGCTTTGCTGCAAGTATTGTTTTTGGCAAGGAAGCAGGTGGAAAGCGATACATTGCTTATCTTTTTATTTTTACAAGTGTAGTTTCATATATTTTTGCTTTTGTTGGCTACAAACTTACTAGCTTATTTTTTGTTTAGAAATAATTGTGGCACGCCCGAAGGGAGTCGAACCCCTAACCCCCAGATCCGAAGTCTGGTGCTCTATCCAATTGAGCTACGAACGCATAAAAAAGGGAATAAATGGGGTGGGCGATGGGGTTCGAACCCACGACCCTCAGAGCCACAACCTGATGCTCTAACCAGCTGAGCTACGCCCACCATAAAAGAAGAATGGTCGGGGCGAAAGGATTCGAACCTTCGACCCCTTGGTCCCAAACCAAGTGCGCTAACCAGACTGCGCTACGCCCCGACATAAAAGGGAGGTATTATAATACAACCCTCCTTTTTTGTCAAGGATTCTTAGGCGCTTGAGCGGGAGTTATCCCCTGTCTCTAGCGATATTGCGCTGTGATTTTAGCTTTATATTTTAAGGTGTAAATACATAATTCAATGTAGCAATTTGCTATAATGCACCTTTTAATATTATCGTATGAGGTTTTAGATTAATATGGAGCTTGATATAAGTATATGGACGATTTGTGCTTTGGTGGTAGCAGCTTTTGTAGCTGGCTGTGTTGATGCCATAGCAGGAGGTGGAGGAATGATTACTATCCCTGCTTTACTAATGGCTGGAATCCCTCCGCTTGAAGCACTTGGGACAAATAAATTTCAAAGCTCTTTTGGGAGTTTTGGGGCAAGCGTGCATTTTTATAGAAAGGGACATATTGAGCTTAAAAAACATTTGCCTTTTGTGGTTGTCGTATTTTGTGCTTCTATGCTTGGGAGCTTATGTGTGCAGAGCTTTGAATCTGATTTTTTGCGTAAATGTATTCCTTTTTTGCTTATGATTTTTGCACTGTATTTTCTCTTTTCTCCAAAAGTTACACAAGATTCACAATCCCCCGCACTTATAGGGGCTATCCCTCTAGGATTTGTGCTAGGAGGGATTGGCTTTTATGATGGATTTTTTGGTCCGGGGACAGGATCATTTTTTATGTTAGCTCTTATTATGCTTGGTGGTTTTAGTTTGCTTCAATCCCTTGCCCATACGAAACTTTTTAACTTCGCTACAAATCTTGCCTCTGTGATTGTTTTTGCATTTGGGGGGAAGATTCTGTGGATTGTGGGGCTATGTATGGCACTTGGGCAATTTGTGGGGGCGAACTTAGGCTCCGCTCTTGCTACCACTTATGGAGCGCGTATCATTAAACCTCTTGTAGTGATTGTCTCGCTTTGTGCTTGTGCAAATTTGCTCTATAAAGAATATTTTTAATTCACTTTGATTTTATATTCTTATTGCAAGATTTTAAAGTCTATAAAGACAAATTTATTTTATAAGGAGTTTGTGATGAAAAATACAAACCTTAAATTTTGTGTGGCGGCTATGGCTTTAAGTGCATTGCTTTGTGCTACTCTTAATGCCGCAGATTATAGCAAAAAAAGTGATGCAGAGTTGATTAAGCTCTCTGGTAGTGTAAAGGTGGAGGATTTTCCTGATTATCATATTGAAATCTCAAAACGATTAAAGAAAAAATCCGAAAAAGATGCAAAAGCTTTTAGAGAAAAGCTTAAAGCTCAATATGAAAAAGCCACTGAAAATATGGTTGTGAAGCAGTTAAGAGAATACAAAAAAGCGACACACGAAGCACTTCAAAAGCGCATTTCTTCAATGAGCGTTAAGGAATTGCAAGAGAGTGGTTTAAAGCCACATATGAATGGTGATAAAAAATGCCCGCATGATAAAAAAGGCAAAAAAGATAAGAAATAAAGTCTTTTTATTAGATTAAGTATAAGCCTCACTCTTTTAGATTGTAAAATTATTCTTTAAGGGTAGGGCTTAAAATATGCAAGAAATAAGGGAAGGAAAATGTCAGCTAAGATTTTATTGCTCGAAGATGATTTTGTGCTTTCTGAAATTTTATTGGAATTTTTGCAGGAGCAAGGATATGAGGTAAAATTGTATGATAATGCCAAAGATGCGCTTGATGGGGCGTATGAGCAACATTTTGATTTATGGATTTTAGATGTAAAAGTGCCCTATGGTAATGGCTTTGATGTATTAAAGGAATTGCGAGATTGTGGCAAAGAAACACCGGCAATTTTTATTACTTCACTTGATAGAATCGATGATTTGCAGAGTGGCTATAAGGCAGGCTGTGATGACTATCTCAAAAAACCCTTTGAACTCTTAGAACTTCAATATCGTATAAGCACATTGCTCAAACGTTCGTTTTCTCATACTCAAGAAGATTATATACCCCTTGCTAATGGTTTTAAATTTGGCATTCTCACGCAATTACTCTATGATGAAAACCAAACTATTGTTCCTCTTACGCAAAAAGAAACTCTCCTCTTATCACTTCTGCTTCAAAATAAAGGAAAATATGTCCCACAAGAGCTTATTTTTGATACATTATGGGGCTTTGATCAAGAGCCAAGTGAGATGAGTTTGCGCGTTTATGTGAAGAATCTACGCAAGATTCTAGGCAAGGATAGCATCATTAATAGTCGTGGATATGGCTACTGCTACAATGAAAATAGCAAGAGAGTAGAGGAAGTCTAAGCGCAATGGAGAATTCAAAAAAAGCGATTATAAAGATTTTATGTCTTTATCTTGGCACGACAGGGATTTTTTTGTGCTTATTTTTTGGATTTTTATATACGAAGGAAAAAAGACATCTCTTTGCACAGCAAATTAGCACTTTGCGTGAAGTAAGCCTTGAAGTATATGATATTTTATATACAAATAAAGATGATTTATCTTTGGCTTTAGAGCAAATTGAAACAAATATCACTTATCCTTTGGGTATCTATAATCGCAAAGGACAGATTGTTTATGATACGCTTGATACAACTTTAAGTGAGAGCGAGCGTAAAAAGGGTATTGCCTATCGTGGTAATAAAGTGATTATAGAACCCTCAATGCACGAGTATTCTCCACGATTTACCCCTCCACCCAAAAGGCAAGAAGGAGAGCAAAAAATAGAAAAAGCACCACCCTCCAAGCTCTATAAGAATCCACGTTATCAAGTGTTTATACAAGATAATAGCCTTGATTCTCAAATGTTGTTTTTGCAAATTAAACTTATTGTATATTTTCTTTTATCATTTTTTGCAGTGGGCGTGATTGCTTATTTTTTGGTGCGCCTTTGCCTCAAACCTATGCGCGAAAAGATTAACTCGCTTAATAGTTTTATTAAAGATTCTACACACGAGATTAACACACCCCTTAGTATTATTTTGATGAGCATAGAGACTTTGCAAAAAGATCATCTTAGCCCACAGCAGATGCAAAAAATAGAGCGCATTAAGCTTGCCTCAAAGAGCTTAAGTCATTTGTATAAGGATTTAGTTGCATATAATTTTCCCCACGCAATCAGCAATAAAAACGAAAATATTGCACTTGATGCGCTTTTAAGAGAGCGGCTAGAATATTTTGCGCCATTTTTTGAGCAAAAATCCATTCAGGTACAAAGTGAGATTGCGCCGAGTTTTATTGTGGCAAGTAGCGAAAAAATGAGCTGTGTGATTGATAATTTATTAAGTAATGCGATTAAATATAATAAGAAGGGTGGCAGGATTGGTATTACGCTTAAGGAGGGATTTTTAAGCATAAGTGATAATGGTTGTGGTATGTCTGAACAAGAGTGCAAAAAGATTTTTGAGCGATATGTGCGATGTAATGATTTTCAAGGAGGCTTTGGCATAGGTTTGACGCTTATTAAACGCATTTGTGATGAGTATCATATCCGTATTGAAGTGCAAAGTCAAAGAGGGCAGGGGAGCTGCTTTACACTTTTATGGAATAAAGTTCATAATCTCAAGGAAGCATAATGCAAAAAAGGGTAGAATAGTTCTTTTATTTAAGGAGTGTTTATGCAAGAGCCTATCATTATGATTGAAAAAGTCGTCCTTTCATCGATTTTTTTCTCCCCTGAAAAATTCGAAGAAATCGCCGCCCAGCTCAAGGCTGATGATTTTCTCCACTCCTCTCATAAACATATTTTTGAGATGTGTCTTTTTCTCCAAAAAAGTAATCTCCCTATTGATAGCGAGATTCTTTTAAGCAAAATGCCTTCAAATAAGAAAATTACACAAGAAGAGCTACTTGAGATTCTTGCTATTAATCCTATTGCAAATATTGAAGCTTATATCAATGAAATCAAAGAAGCAAGTATCAAGCGTGAATTACAGCATTTAGCAAATTTTTTACGCGAAAAATCACTTGATAATAATCAAAATGTAGCGGAGATTATTGATGAAGTTGAACGTAGGCTCAATGATGTAGCGCTAGATAAGGCACAAAATAATGTGTATGATGCTCAAGCAGTTGCAGGTGGCGTGATTGATTATCTCAAAGAGCTTAAAAATCGTGGTAATAATATCGTAGTAGGGCTTGATACAGGCTTTAGGGAGCTTAATCGCCTCACAACAGGATTCAACAAAGGTGATTTGATTGTTATTGGTGCGCGTCCTTCAATGGGTAAAACCACTTTTGTGCTTAATCTTGCGCAACATATTTTAGATACAAATAAAGGCGTAGTGATTTTTAGCCTTGAGATGCCTTATTTGCAGCTAGGTATGAGAATGTTAAGCGCAAAATCTTCCATTGCTCTGCAGAATCTACGCACAGCAAATCTTACCAATGACGAACTTAGCCGTTTAAGCCAAATAGCCGATAAAATGGCAAGTCAGCCACTTTATATTGTTGATGCTTCATCTTTAAGCATTGCGCAACTTAAGGGAGAGTTGCGCCGATTAAAAAGACAGCACCCTGAAATTAGTACAGCTGTTATTGATTATTTGCAGCTAATGAGTGGAGGTAGGGGTGAGCAGAATAAGCAAGTAGAAATTGCCGAAATTTCGCGTGGATTAAAAATGCTTGCTCGTGAGCTTGAAATGCCAATTATTGCTCTTTCACAGCTCAATCGTCTTTTAGAAAGTAGAGATGATAAGCGTCCTACGCTCTCTGATTTGCGTGATTCTGGCGCGATAGAGCAAGATGCTGATGTGATTTTGTTTTTGTATCGTGAAGATATTTATAAAAAGCGCGAGGATAAAGAGCGATATGCGAAATTAAAAAAAGAGGGAAAAGAAAAAGATTTTAAGCCCGAGCATCAAGAGCGCGAGATTGAGCCTACAGAAATCATCATTGCTAAAAATCGTAACGGCGAAGTCAAAACTATTGAGATTCAGTTTAATAAACGTTTCACACGTTTTGAAGATAAGCCACGTGAAGCAGAATATGAAATGAGAGAGACAAGCATTGAGGGCGAGGCGTTTATGGAGGAAATAAATGCTCAATCCACTCCGCAAGTTGAAATGCCAAAAATCCTTTAATTGTGCAAGATTCTATCAAAGCTCCCCACTCTCCCTTTGATATAGAACTTTTTAGTAATAAAAAACAATGGCTTACTTTTTTATGTCTTTGTGTGAGTGTGTTTGTTTTGAATCTTTGGCAGGAATATCGCTCTTATATGCAATTTACTGCACCTCAAGGGGCGCAAGAGATATATGCGCAAGTGATTGCTCAATATACAAAGCATAAAAATGGCAAAGATTATGAAGTGCTTAAGCTTAAAACAAAGCAGGGGGAGATATTTTACACAACAAGCAGGGAGGATATTAAAGATCTTTCTCATCGTTTTATTAGAATCTATGGTAAAAGACTAGATTGCTCTTTTGTGGCTTATTTACAACATTGCTTTTTTGTCTCCTATCGTATATCATTACTTGAAGAGCGTGATTATAGGGATTGGCTTAGGGAATGGATACAATCCCAACACGATGAGCCTTTGATTGCTTGGCTATACCAAACGCTTTTTATGGCGGATTTTCTTCCAAAACAATGGCGCGATTTAAGCAATAAATTAGGTATTGCACATCTTATAGCTATTAGTGGTTTTCATTTGGGGATTCTAAGCTTTGTTATTGGTGGGGCATTAAGTCTTGTGTATAGTATCTTTCATCAAAGACTAAGTTATCGTAATAAATATTTTGATGTGGGATTTTTTGTGCTCATAAGCCTTTTTGTTTATCTTTTAATCCTTGATTTCTCCCCCTCATTTTTGCGTGCATTTGTAATGGCAATATGTGGATTCTTGGTTGTATATAGCGGGATTAAGCTTGTAAGTTTTCGATTGCTTTTTGTCGTTGTATGCGTGTGTTTAGCACTTTTTCCTCGTCTTATTTTTAGTGTAGGTTTTGGACTTTCTGTGAGTGGAGTGTTTTTTATCTATCTTTTTGTGCGATATATGCACTTCAATCGTGGGCTATGGCATAAAGTAGTCTATGTGCCATTTGCATTTAATACGCTTATTTTCCTTGATATGATTCCGCTTGTGCATTGGTTTTTTCCTTATTTTACGCCACTATGTGTGATAAGTATCCCCCTTAGTTTGCTTTTTGTCTTCTTTTTTCCTGCTATGCTTGTGGCACATATTTTTGGATTTGGGGCTTTGTGTGATAGCTTTTTACAATGGGCTATGAATCTGCATATTGATGCTATCGAATTTTATACGCCATTGTGGTTTCTCTGTCTTTTTGCTCTCTGTGCTATTGGGGCAATTTTTACAAAAAAGCTCTATTATGCCCTCCATTCTCTCGCGCTTTTATTTTTTAGCTTTATGGTTTATAAAAGTGTATGGGGAGTGAGTGTATAGTAGATGTGATTATCTTTGGCGAGATTTGTGCGCTTAAGATGTAAGAATTCATTATGTGGTTTGGCAAGAAAAATCGCATCAAAATACTTTGTGGGTAGGGATTGAATGAGTGAAAAGTGATAGTGTTGCTCTACTTGCTTAGGATTAGCAAGTGGGTCATACACACTTACTTGCGCTCCAAAATCTTCAAGCTCTTTTTTGACGAGTGGCACTTTAGAATCGCGTATATCGGGGCAATTTTGCTTAAAGGTAATTCCAAGAATCAAAATCTTGCTTCCAAGCACTTGTATATGGGCTTTTATCATTAGCTTAATGATTTTTTGTGCGATAAAATGCGGCATCGTATCATTAATGAGACGCCCAGAGCTAATAACTTGCGGGATATAGCCAATACTATTCATTTTATGCGTGAGATAGTAGGGATCAACGCTAATGCAATGTCCCCCCACCAAGCCGGGCGTGAAAGGCAAAAAGTTCCATTTTGTCTTTGCTGCCTCAAGTACCTCAAGTGTATCAATTTCTAAATAATCACAAATGATACACATTTCATTAACAAAGGCAATATTAAGATCACGTTGGGCATTTTCGATGATTTTTGTCATTTCTGCTGTTTTGATTGAAGAGACACGATGCGTCCCGGCGGTAATAATAGAAGCATAAAGAGAATCTACCAAATCTCCCGCCTCATCTGTGCTGCCTGAAGTAATTTTGCAAATGCTGCTAAGGGTATGGGTGGTATCACTAGGATTAATGCGCTCTGGCGAGTAGCCTAGATAAAAATCCTCATTATAGCGCAAGTGTGAGGTGGCTTCAAGCTTGTCTTTGCATTCATTTTCGGTGCAAGTGGGATAGGTGGTGGATTCATAAATAACGATATTGCCTTTTTGTAGCACCTTGCCTACAAGCTCACTTGCATATAAGAGTGCGGAGAGATCTGGGACTTTATATTCATCAATAGGTGTAGGCACGCAAATAATGTAAATATTTGCCTGTGCAATATCACAAAGCGCATTGCTTAAGCTACAGCTAGAGCGTAGAATCTCCTCTGCTTTTACTTGCTGTGTCGTATCAATGCCTTTTTTAAGTGATTCTATACGAGTAGGATTTATATCAAAGCCAATAGTAGGGTAGTGTTTGCTTAATGCCATAAGTAAAGGCAATCCTACATAGCCTAAGCCAATCACGGCGATATGGGCGGATTCTAATGTGGGGAGTGGGGCTAACATATCATATCTTTATAATTTTGTCATTATAGAGGCGATATGTGCTTTTATCATAACTATCGGTTGCAATCCCGTTAGAATCAAATTCCAAGCGATTACCCGCTTTATCTACCCAAGCAATGTGTTTAGCGGGATTGCCTACTACAAGGGCAAAGGCTGGAATATCGCACACCACGACACTTCCTGCCCCAATAAAAGCATATTCTCCTATGGTAACCCCACATACAATTGTGGCATTAGCCCCTACAGAACAGCCCTTTTTGAGCAAAGTTTTTTTGAATTCTTCTTTGCGATTAATAAAAGCGCGTGGATTGATGACATTAGTAAAAACCATTGAGGGTCCTAAAAACACATCATCTTCGCATTCTACTCCCTCATAAATACTCACATTATTTTGCAC
>NZ_JAFLSB010000011.1 GCF_022511165.1 Helicobacter sp.
TAAAAGCCTCAAATTTTTCTTTAAAGAGGGGCAATGCGCTTTGTTCTTGGCATTCTTGGCTAGATTCTACTTTAAGGCGATTATTTATGGGGGGGGGGGGGGCGAAGATAGGAGCAAAAAACTGCTCTTTTGCTTTGTTGTCTTGCAAAAGCATTGCAAGTAAGCTTGCATCATAGCTTAATGCAAGATGCGTGATGTTTTGGATAGAGCCAAATTGTTGTTCTAAACGCTCTAGCAGTGTTTTCACGCTTACTCCTTTTACTTAAGAGAACCTAAATAAGCCATTAAAGCATTTGTATCTTGAATCTGCTCTGCTAAAACTCTGCTTATTTTTGTATTAAGCACACTTTGGCTAAATACTTTGTGCTTGCACCTTAGGCTCTGCCTTTCATATCTTTTGTTTTATCGCATTGTATAATGTTTAAAATAATGATTTTCTTAATATCCCTTATTTAAGACACCCCATAGGCGCGTAAGTCATTATGCTTTGGGGTAGAGAGATAGAGTGAGATATTAAAATCTTTTGCCAAAGAGCGCATATCCTGCCATAATCGCTCATAAGCCTTTAATGCCGCGTTTTGTGCGCCAAAAAGCTCACTATCTCCCTCCTGCATACAATCAATATAGCTTTGTGGGACATAAAAACCTAGATTTGCCTCATTTATGCGCCTCACACTCTCTAAGTTAAATACTCCAAATACCCCAAGAGAAACTTCTACCTTGTATCCACCCTTTTGCCTGATTGTCATAAAATCCTCTAAAAAACTCTGCGCTTCTTGCACATCAAAAAAGGGTTGCGTGATGATTCTATCTACTCCCGCTTGAAGTTTTTGTTTTAATCTCTCCTTGCTTTGCATATCTTTTAGCGCCCCGCTTCCGCTTATAAGATATACATCCTCACCAAGCACCTCCCTTGCGTGGCTAAGCATCTCTACACCGCTTAAGCCCTCTCCCTCCCCACCAATGAGAGCTAAAGCCTCCAAGTTGGCATATTTTACACCAAGGAGTTGAGAGAGAATCTGCCTTTTGCCCGCCTCGCCCACATAGCCACTTCCGCTAAGTGTAGGCACAAAACGCATAAGTTTAAAAGAAGTAGAGAGGATAGAGGCGCTTAAAAGCGCATTTACGCTTGCCCTCTTGCGTGGATTGCTAGGCAAAAGCACAAAATTTACTTGTTGCTGCAAATATGTTTTTGCCCCCTCGCACATCGCTTGAAGCACTGCCACATCGCTTTTAGAATCTTGAGGCAAAAATTCAATCCCAAACATCATCTCCTCCATTTAATACCATTTTAATCCCAAATGCTATAATCTTAGCATTTTTTGAGGGCATTTCACTTCCCCCAAAAAAGCATTCATTCTTTAAGGAGAGCGATGAAGCTTGTTGTATTTGATTTTGATTCTACGCTAATGAATGGCGAAACCATTGACATACTCGCACAAGCGCATAATGTGAGCGATGAAGTAAAAAAAATCACGCATAAGGCAATGAATGGAGAGCTTGATTTTTATGAAAGTCTTAAAAAGCGCGTGAGTTTGCTTCAAGGCTTAAGCTATCAAAAAGCTTTAGATATAGCGCATTCTCTCCCATTGCATAAAGGCGCAAAGTCTTGTATTAGCGCGTTAAAGGCGCAGGGCTATAAGGTTGTGTGTTTTAGCGGAGGATTTCACATCGCTACTGATTATTTTGCGGAGATTCTAGGACTTGATGCGACTTTTGCAAATATCTTGCATCATAAAGATTCTATTCTTACCGGTGAAGTAGGGGGTGAGATGATGTTTGCAGATTCTAAAGGGGCAATGCTTGTGCGCTTACAGAATCTCCTCTGCCTCACGCCCAAAGATACCATTGCGGTGGGTGATGGCGCAAATGATAGGAGTATGTTTGCCTATGCTGATGTGCGCATCGCCTTTTGCGCCAAAGAGGTGCTTAAAAAAGAGGCAAATATCATTATTGATATACCGGATTTAAGAGAAATCCCTAAAGCCCTACATATTCCCTTGCAGGATTCTTAAAAAGGAGAAAAAATGACAATTAGCATACTTTGTGGAGGCTCTGGCACACGACTTTTCCCCCTCTCACGCGAGCTTTACCCTAAGCAATTTGTATCTCTTCTACCAAGCAAAGAGGGGCAAAGCGCACATTCTCTTTTCCAAGAAACACTCCTAAGAAATGCTTTTTTGCAAACTCTCAATGAAGCGCATTTCCAAATTATTACTAATGAAAATCACTACTTTATCGCCAAAGATGAGGCTTTAGATGTGGGATTTGATATACAAGATTTTATTTTAGAATCTCTAAGCAAAAACACCGCTCCTGCCCTTGCTTTTGCAGCACTTAGCGTAGAAGAATCTTTTAGGCGTGAGCGTATCAAAGATGATGTGATTTTAGCTCTACCAAGCGATCATCTCATTGAGGATTCTTCACATTATCAAAAAGCTATCACAGAAGCAATAGCACTTGCTAAAAAGGGCTTTTTGGTTACTTTTGGCATACGCCCAAATAGCCCACATACAGGCTATGGCTACATAAAGACACAAAATAACATCGTAGAAAAATTTGTCGAAAAGCCCTCCCTTACCCAAGCGCAAGAATACCTAGATAATGGACATTATCTATGGAATAGTGGTATGTTTTGCTTTCGCGCAGAAGTATTTTTAAAAGAACTTAGAACCTATGCGCCCGATGTGTATGAGGCTTGTAGCATTGTTTTTGAATCTGCCTTTAAAAATAAAGAAGGGGAATTTCTCCGCTTAGATAGGACTTTGAGCGAAAAACTCCCCAATATAAGCATTGATTATGCCCTTATGGAAAAAAGCCAAAAAGTAGCGTGTGTAGCAGGGGATTTTGAATGGAGCGATGTAGGGAGCTTTGAATCTCTCTCTAAACAATACCCTAGCGATGAAGCACAAAATGCAAGTAACAATACCTTTGTAGGCAAAGATTGCACCAATAATTTTATCCTAAGCCAAAAGCTTGTAGCCGGAGTGGGGCTAGAGGATTTAATCATTATTGATGAGAGCGATTGTTTGCTTATTACTAAAAAAGAACGCGCCCAAGAGGTAAAGGATATTGTCGATTTGCTTAAAGTCTCTCACCCAGAAATGACAAAGGTGCATAGAATGGTGCATCGCCCGTGGGGAAGCTATAATGTGCTTTTAGAATCTGCTTACTATAAAATTAAACAAATTATCGTAAAACCCAAAGGAAGATTGAGTTTGCAAAAGCATTATCATCGCAATGAGCATTGGATTATTGTTAGCGGTAGCGCGTATGTAACCATAGGCGAACACAAAAGCTTTTTAAAGGCAAATGAATCTACTTATATCCCTATGGGGCAGATACATAGGCTTGAAAATCCGGGCGTGTTGCCACTTGTGCTTATTGAAGTGTAAATGGGTGAGTATTTGGGTGAAGATGATATTGTGCGCTTAGATGATGACTATAAGCGTAGCTAAACTTTTTATAGAGATATAAGGTAGAAAAATGATTATAGCCATTGTTGTAGATAGTTATAATGATAGAAGTAATGGCACTTCTATGACAGCTTTTCGCTTCGCTAGAGAATTTATTCAAAGAGGCAATGAGGTGCGTGTGATTACGACAAAACCTCGCACAGAAGTAAAAAATGAAGGAAGTGAGGGGGAGAAGCTTTATTTTGTAAAAGAGCGCTATATCCCTATTGTTACAGAAGTCTCACATAAGCAACATATGATTTTTGGCTCACCCAACCTCCAAGTGCTAGAATCTGCCCTTAAAGGCTGTGATATTGCGCATTTTTATTTGCCCTTTGCGCTAGAGATTGCAGGAGTAAAGCTATGTAGAAAGATGAAGATTCCCTACATAAGCGCATTTCATTTGCAACCTCAACATATTAGCTATAATATGAATATGAATTTTGAGTGGTTTAATGCCTATCTCTTTAGGCGATTTTATAAGGCTTTTTACCGCTATACTCATCATATTCACTGCCCTAGCAAACTAATGGAAGAAGAAATACAAAGAGCAGGATATGGCGGGAAAAAGTTTGTTATTAGTAATGGATTCCATTTAGATACGCCTCAAACTCAATCATCAACATATAAAGATGGCTTCTTTCATATTATTTCAGTGGGAAGATTCTCTAAAGAAAAAAGACAAGACATCTTAATACAAGCGATTGCACAAAGCAAATATGCAAAGCAGATTAAGCTACATTTACACGGCGTTGGACCAAGAAAAAAATACTTGCATCATTTATGCGATACGCTTTTATATAATCCTGCGGAATATGGATTTATTGAAAACAAGCTCCTTATTGAAAAACTTAAAGCCTGTCATCTTTATGTTCATACAGCAGAGGTTGAGAGTGAAGCTATTTCTTGCCTAGAGGCGATTGCTGCTGGGCTAGTGCCTGTGATTGCGGATTCTAAAATCAGTGCCACTACGCAATTTGCCCTTGATGAAAGGAGCTTATTTCAAACAAATAATAAGGCGGATTTATGCGCAAAAATTGAGTATTGGATAGAGCATCCCAAACAAAGGGAGCAAATGCAAAATCAATATGCGCAATCTGCGCTTCAATATGCCCTTGATAAAAGCATTCATCAAATTCTTGCCTTGTATGAAGAAGCCATTGCTGATTTTACACATAATCCCCAACTTTTTGATACTATCAATACCTAAAACATTTTACAAAATATGAGAAATCTAAGCAATATTTATATTAAAGCAAGTTTTTTTTAGATAAAATCAAGGCTTATGGCATTTGCATTCATAATTTAGAGAAAGGAAGCATAATGGAACAAACTCTTTCAATTATCAAGCCTGATGCGGTTAAAAAAGGAGTGATTGGCAAGATTATTGATCGCTTTGAGAGTAATGGCTTACGCATTGCTGCTGTTAAAAAATTACAGCTCTCACGCACTGATGCGCAAAGTTTTTATGCGATTCATAAAGATAGACCCTTTTTTAAAGATTTGGTAGATTTTATGATAAGCGGTCCTGTGGTTGTAATGGTGCTTGAAGGTAAAAATGCTGTGGCAAAAAATCGCGAACTTATGGGTGCGACAAACCCAAAAGAAGCAGCCAAAGGCACAATTAGAGCGGATTTTGCAGAGAGCATTGATGCAAACGCCGTGCATGGTAGCGATAGCCTTGAGAATGCAAAAAATGAGATTACTTTTTTCTTTGGTGCGAGGGAGATTTGCTAGTTGAAAATAGCAATGAGAAAATTTTCTCATACACCCAAAGATATTGCCCTTAGTATTGATAATGAGGGTGAAGGCATCACAGAACATATTACATTAGAGGGGCAGATAAAGCGTATAGATTCTAAAATGCTTTGCTTGAATGCCCAAGTCTTTGGGCAAATTGAGCTTGTATGTGATTTAAGCGGTGAGCTATTTGAAAAACACATTGATTATCCTTTGGTTTTGTATATTTCAGATGGTATCTGGGATACACAAAGCCAAAGCAAAGGCTTTGATAGCTTTGAAGTTATTGAGTTTTTTGATGGCTTTGTAGATTTAGGCTATATTTTGGAGAGTGAGATTGCATCTTTAAAAAGCGATTATCACACTAAAGATGAATAAAAGGAGTAATTATGGCAGTTCCCAAAAGACGCGTGAGCAAGACACGAGCAGCAAAAAGACGCACACACTATAAAGTGGCTCTTGCAAAACCTATTAAAGACAAAGATGGCAGTTGGAAAATGCCTCATCATATTAGTAAATTTACAGGTAGCTACAAATAAGTTTGAAGATTTGAAGGAGTGCTTATGCTAAAGATAGCCATTGATGTTATGGGCGCGGACAATGGGGTAGCTCCTATCGTCGAAGGAGTATTACAAGCACTGCAATCTCGTGAGTTTATCGCTGTGATTGTGGGTGATGAGGCACAAATCACTCCTCTTATCCCCTCAAATCTCAAATCTCGTGTAGAAATCCTGCATTGCACAGATTATATTCGTATGGAAGAATCCGCCTCAAGCGCGACTAAACGTCCAGAATCTTCTATCTTTAAAGCTACTGAAATTCTCAAAAATGGCGAAGTAAGCGCACTTGTCTCGCCCGGGCATAGCGGGGCGACAATGAGTCTCGCCACACTCAAAATTGGGCGCATTAAGGGTGTTTCTCGCCCTGCTATCTGCACGACTATGCCAAATATTACCGATAAGCCAAGTATTATTCTTGATGCAGGAGCAAATACAGATTGCAAACCTGAATATCTCGTAGATTTTGCGATTATGGGTTATGAATACGCTAAGAGTGTGGTGGGCTTTTCAAACCCAAGAGTTGGGCTTTTAAGTAATGGCGAGGAAGATAGCAAAGGCAATGAGCTTACTAAAGCAACATTTAAGCTTTTAAAAGACTTTTCATTTTTTAAGGGAAATGTTGAAGGACGCGATATTTTCAATGGAAGTGTTGATGTGATTGTATGTGATGGCTTTAGTGGAAATCTCGTTCTTAAAGCAAGCGAGGGTGTTGCCTTTGCTGTTACTTCTATACTCAAAAAAGAAATTAAATCCTGCCTTTGCTCGATGTTTGGCGCACTCTTTTTAAGGGGTGTCTTTAAACGTTTAAAGAAAAAAATGGATCATAGCGAATATGGTGGCGCGCCTTTGCTTGGGGTGCAAAAAGTAGTGATTATTAGCCACGGCAGCTCCAATGCTCGTGCGATTGAATGCGCTATTTATCAAGCTCTCTATGCCATAGAATCCGATATTTGTGCCAAACTTACTGCTACTTTTGCGCAAAGAAATCAAGAATAAGGATTGGCGATGTTATATGCCTCACTCAAATCAATTGCCGCTTATGTTCCACCCACTTGCGTGAGCAATACAGATTTTGAAAAAATCCTCGATACGAGCGATGAATGGATTGCTAAACGCACAGGTATCAAAACGCGTCATTTTGCCCAAAGCCACCAACAAGCAAGCGACCTTGCCTATGAGGCGGGGAAACTCGCAATGGAGCGAGCAAAAGTAAAACCCCAAGACATTGATGCGGTGATTGTAGCAACCTTAAGCGGCGATTATCTAGCAATGCCAAGTGTAGCTTGTATTACTTCTTTTAAACTTGGTATTGAAAACAAAGCTGCTTTTGATATTAGCGCGGCTTGCAGTGGCTTTATTTATTTACTTAGCATCGCAAAATCATTTATAGAATCTGGCGCTTTCAAGCAGATTCTTATCATTGGTGTAGAAAAGCTAAGCTCGGTGCTTGATTTCAAAGATAGAAGCACTTGTGTGCTTTTTGGTGATGGCGCAGGGGCTTGTGTAATAGGCGCGAGTACAGATAAAAATGCTGCTATTCTTGATGTGCATCTTGGTGCAAATGGCAGATATCAAGATCTTTTGTGTGTGCCTCGAAGCCATAGCTCCTTTGGGCAAGAGACACAATTTATATCTTCTTATGTGCAGATGAAGGGCAATGAAATTTTTAAAATCGCAGTAAAAACGCTTATAGCTGATGTAGAGGGGATTTTAGAAAAAAATAACATATTACCCAAAGATATATCATTTTTTATCCCTCATCAAGCCAACTTGCGCATTATTAATGCCGTAGCAGAAAATCTGCATTTTACTCAAGAACAAATAGTAATCAGTGTGCAAAAATATGGCAACACCTCTGCTGCCTCTATCCCTATGGCGATGAATGATGTATATGAAGAAAAAAGGCTTAAATATGGTGATTTAATGCTCCTTGATGCCTTTGGCGGCGGACTTACTTGGGGTTCTGCACTTGTGCATTTTGGCGGAGATTCTTAGAATCTTGTGCTTTTAAAGCAAAAACTAAAATTCCACAAAGTATAATTGCGCTTCCTTGTAGCTTTTTAAGGCTTATAGGATATGGACGCGTAGCTCAGTTGGTAGAGCAACTGACTCTTAATCAGTGGGTCCAGAGTTCGATCCTCTGCGCGTCCACCACTCTATGTTTCTTCTTTAATCTTGCAGTAATAAAAACGCGATGATAAAAAATAAAATCATAACCTTTTATTTATTGTATTTTTAGGTTAAATCAAAAAATATAGAATTTCTATACATATTTTTCAAGGATTCAATAATGAAATTAATGATTACGTTTGTAGTAACTTTTAGTCTTGTTGGCATCATTATAGATGCAACACTTTATACAATCAGCTGGCATAGCCTCTGCTATATTTTAATCATTATCTTTGCATTTATTGGCTATTACAATTTTGCCAAAAGAGCGCAATTTATACAAGGTATTGTAAATATATCAAGGCACTATCGTGAGGGTAAATTTGAAAAACGTCTGCTTCATATTAAGGTTGATAAGGATTTGCACGAACTTGCAGATAATATCAATATTCTTATAGATAATCTTGAAGCCTTTATGCGCGAGATAAGCACATCTATTCACTGCGTACAAGAGGGAAGATACTATCGCAAAGCATTTGCGCAGGGGCTTAAAGGGGATTTTATACATAATATTGAGGCGATTAATAAGACTCTTGAAAGCATTGAGCAAAATGCAAAAGATAATGTCAAAAATGCTCTGGCTAAATCACTTATGGATATGAGCTTAAGCAATCAAAATGCAGACTTAACGGCTATTAGTGCGGGATTGGCAAATGATATGGAATATGTGAAACGTGTTGATGAAAATGTAGATAGTATGAAAGTTCTCTCTTCAAATTCTAAAGAAGATGTGGCTTCTATCACAAACTCTATTGACGAATTAGCAGGGCTTATTGCCGAAAATAGCACTATTATTGATGATTTTGCCACAAAGTCACGCGATATTAACGAGGTGCTTGGCATTATTGCAGATATTGCTGACCAAACCAATCTCTTAGCTTTAAATGCTGCTATTGAAGCTGCTCGTGCAGGAGAGCACGGACGAGGCTTTGCGGTGGTGGCTGATGAAGTGCGAAAATTAGCAGAACGCACACATAAGGCAACCAATGATATATCTATTGTGATTCAAACGATGCAGCAAGAAACTGAGCAAATTATCACAAGCTCAAATAAAATAGAAGATATTGCAAGTCAAAGCCACGAACATACGAAACATTTTTCTAGCGTGTTTGATACCATCGAGCAAAACACAAATGAGCTTTTTGTAACATTCTCGCAACTCACAAAACGACTTTTACTTAGCGTAAGCAAGCTTGAACATATCGTATATAAATCAAGCGTGTATTTGAGCTTTAATCTTGGCAAGGAAGTGCTTGATTTTTCAAATACCCTGCCCACAGGCAAGCTTTTAGCCCAAGAAGAGAATCTACAAACTTTACAGCTTGATATACCATCCCTCCACGCATTACAAAAAGAAATGGTAGATTGTGTAAAAAATGCAATTTCAATTTTAAATGAAACCATCACAACAAATAATTCGCAAGTAATTATTAAAAATCTTACCACATTAGAAAACCACAGCCAAAACTTTATGAAAAGCCTAGAAGTGAGTAATTAGCATTTGCTTGTAATAAAGCCACTTTGTGGCAATATACATAGCCTTTTAGAATCCCCGCCTTTTAAGAGTGTGATTTTAAAAGGCGATTGTAGGCGCATAGGGATATTACCACAATAAGGCACTCCAAATCTATCAAAATACACTCGCGCCCCCTGATTTTCCTTGCAAAATCCATCAGATTCTATAAGAATATGCTCCACCCCAAAATACTCTCCCAAACGCACAAGAGGGAGGGCATTATTTTTACACTCCTGTGCAGTATTGGTATTATTGTATGCACTTAGGCATTTTCTATCCATATTTTTAAGGATAATATCTCCTGCCATAGGGCGAGAATCAAAATGCGTAGTGACTGCATTTCTTGGTGTATCAATATAGAGACTATAACTATAAGTGGTATAGATTCTACCAAGATGAAATTGCACCTGCCACATCATATTATGATGATGAATAAGCGCAGAATCTACATTGAGTGAGGGATAATCTTTGAGCATATCCCTTACATCTGTATCTTGTAATAATGCACTATCATCACTTAGCGCAGTGAGTTGGAGGGTTTTAAGATGAGAAAAAAGGCTACTATAGGCACTCTCTAAGGAACTATGAGAGGTTTTTGGTGCAAGGACAAAGAGCATAATCACTAACGCAAAGGCGATGATATACTCAAAGAGCTTCATTATATCAATCTTTTTGGGTATGAGACGAGGGGGGATTAGAGGTAGGTGTATTTGTCTTAGATTTTTTAGAATCTGCACCTTTTTGTTTTAGTCGCGCTTGAGTGGTAGTCATAGGCGAACTTTGCTTTGATGGAAGCACCACAAATGAAGCGATTTTCTTGCCAAGATAAATGATTGGAATTTCATTCTCATAATGCTCATTAAATTCTTTTATAGGGAGCAAATAAGGCGTTTGGGCTTGCTCTATGCCATAAAATTGCAAAGCAAGAGCGAGTTTGCGATTACTTACATCAATAGAGCTAATCCCCATTTGATGCAAAGATTTAGCAAGATCTTTGCTAATGTAATATGAGCTTGCAAAATGATTTTCTATCCCAAAGAGATAAAGAATCTTATTGGCATAAAGCACAAAACTTTGCACACAAAGCAAACTCAAAATCACAGCAAATCGCCGCACATAGCCTGCACGAAAAGGGCTTAGGCGGATTCTCATATCAGAAAAAAACTGCCTAATCGCCACAGGAAGCGCAACTACACTCATAGGAAATAAACTCTCTAAATCTACATCTTGGCGAATAGAAAGCAGCATAACAAAAAACATAGAGGTTGCACCAATATCCACAAGCACATTATTTTGTTTTTTGAGCGCATTAAAAAGCGTATAGCAATAATAAATAAGCAGGAGCGGAGAGAAAAAAAGTGCCATTTTGCCAAGATTAGATACAAAATGATTGCGTGGAATCCCCGAAACATCTAGTCCAAAAAGATACATATTGAGCGCAAAAAATAAAAGCGAAAGCGACATACCGAGTATATTTTTATTTTTCAGTGCGAAAAAAAAGAAAGCAAAGAACAAAATAGCAAAACTTCCATCAAGGAAAATAGCAAGGAACATCACGATATAGGGCATTTTTTGGGTTTTAAGCTGATAATAACAACATAAAAGCGTTACGCAAATAATAAACCCACTTTTTATCACAAAAAGTGCGCTAAACATTACCCCAGGCAAAAGAGCATAAATAAGCACAACAACAAGCGCATCTCGTGGTTTTTTAAGATAGATGCGAGAAATCTTATATAAAAGAAACATATTCAATGCGTGTATAAGGATAAAAGGCGCACGCAGTGCGTAATCATTCTGTCCAAAAAGAGATATAGAATATCGCGCAATCATAAAGGCTAATTCGTTAGAATAAAATACCCCTGCAGCTTCTTTGTAATGAATGCTCATATCTGCACAAGCAAGGAATAAAAGGCATAAATTAACACCCAAAATCACACAAAATAGCACATTAGTGCGCAAATTAGAATCTCTATAGCTCCTCCATATGTGTCTAAACATTGCTTCAGCCTAGCTAATCTCACTAAAAGTATAATGATGGCTTTTAAGTTTTTCGCGTATAAGAGCCTTATGCTCCTCACCCTTAGTTTCAAGAGCAAGCGTAATGAGCGCATCTCCATATTTAAGCATCACAGAAGTTCTATCATACTCTACTTGCACGATATTTGCGCCCACAGAGCTTAAAATATTAGTCAATCCCTGCAAGCTACCGGGCTTATCCACAAGCACGATTTTAAGCTTCATTTTGCGATTGGATTTGAGCAAGCCCTTTTCGATAATAACACTAAGCATTGTAATATCAATATTCCCTCCGCTTAAAATAAGGGCGACTTTTTCATTTGATTTTATGGCAAATTTTTTATGAAGCACACTTGCCACACTCGCTGCCCCCGCCCCCTCAACAACAAGCTTTTGCTTTTCAAGCAAAAATAAAATAGCATTGGCAATCTCTTCATCATCAACGCTCACTATCTCATCAACACATTCTTTTAAAAGCGCAAAATTATGTTCATTCACATCGCGCACGGCGATTCCATCAGCGATTGTGCGCACAGAATCTGCCTTAAATATATGATTATTTTCAAAGGATTTTTTCATCGCATCAGCTCCACTCGCCACTACGCCAATCACACGCGCATTTGGACAAAGCTTTTTATACACGCTCCCAATCCCACCAATTAATCCTCCACCCCCAATAGGCACAACCACCACATCAATATCTTTGCGCTCCTCAATCATCTCTAACGCGATACTCCCCTGCCCTGCAATCACCTCATCATCAGCAAAAGGGTGGATAAAGACAAGATTCTGCGCATTTGCAATCTCTAGGGCTTTAGCATACGCTTCATCATAATTATCCCCACTAAGCACCACTTCAGCCCCCAAATCTTTTGTCGCACTTACCTTAAGCAAGGGAGTAGCTTCAGGCATTACAATCACAGCCTTAAGATAAAAATGCTTTGCCGCATAGGCTACGCCTTGAGCGTGATTTCCAGCACTTGCAGCAATAACGCCATTTATTTGTGTAGCATTCCCCTCCACCAAAGAAGCAATTTTATTAAATGCTCCGCGAATCTTAAAAGCTCCTGTAAGCTGAAGATTCTCTTTTTTAAGATAAATCTCCGCACCAGCGATGCGAGAAAGCACTGGTGCATAGCCTAATGCAGAGGGGATAAGAATATCTTTTAGTCGCTTCTGCGCCTCTTTGGCTTTATCATATATGTGATTCATTTGCTTTCCTTAAGAGTTTTTTAAAAAGATTCTACTCCGCCTTGCCTTTAAAAGAACTTGAAATGCTTTTTGTGTGCTTTCATATCAGCAAGAAACGCGGGAAGCCCCACGCCAATACCGGCAATAATAATAAGCACTATACCTCCACTTGTAGCAAGGCTTGGCAGAGCATCACCAAGGAATATACCAAGGAACACGCTAAAAACTAAACGCGTATAATCAATAGGTGC
This sequence comes from Helicobacter sp., assembly GCF_022511165.1. GTDB lineage: Bacteria > Campylobacterota > Campylobacteria > Campylobacterales > Helicobacteraceae > Helicobacter_C. The sequence goes on from NZ_JAFLSB010000011.1 coordinate 12,902, forward strand.
AACAATCCCGGCGGGAGCAAGCATATATGCCTGTGTGAGAAAATGCTGCCCTATGGTGCCAAAAAGCCCAAGTAGCCCAATGTGTAGCCACTGCCAACCTTGTGGCATAATCCAAGATTCATCAAATGGAGGGATAGAAAAAATATGTGCCACAAGCGCAATCGCGCTCATTGCCACCCCTGTGGAAAATACAGCCGCCCACGAATTAAAATAATCCTTAAGCGTGCGCAAATTCAAAAAAGCTATTGCCATAGAAAGCCCACTGATAATACCAAAAACAATATTAATCGATTCTAGCCCCTCCACGCTTGGATCACAAATAAGCAAAATACCCACAAAACCTATGATAGTAGAGAGAATCACGCCAAGATTGTATCTTTCTTTAAGAAAAACAAGTGAGAGAAGCACAATATAAAGAGGCATACTCTGTGAAAATGCCGTAGCTGTGCCAAGCGGGATTGTGGAGATATTATAAAAAAGCACAACAAAGCTTAGCCCACCCATTAAAGCACGAGAGATTAAAAAGCCCCAGCCACCGCTTTTATGCGTAGGATTCTTAATAGGCTTACTCAAAAAAATAGGAAGCAATAAAAGCACCATAAGGAAAGCACGAAAAAAAGCTACTTCCATAGCAGGGAGAGAAAAGGCAAGGAATTTTGCCTCCGCACTCATTAGAGCAAATAAAAACGAAGAGAGAAGCATTGCAAAAATGCCGCGCATAATGTTTTGCTGCATCTTAACCTCCTCATAACAAGAACGAATTGTAATCAAAGTTTGTGTTTTTTATGCAAACCACAATTTTACGCACACAAACTCACTACGCAACCCCCGCTCCCTTATTTTGCACCGAGTGGAATGCCCTTTGCTTAAAAGCCTATAAAGATTCATATAAAGGATACATTATGCGCACAGAGGGCATATTCGCACTTGGAGCTTTTATTCTCTGCATAGCTTTTTCTCATCAAAGCTTCGCCTTTGAACCAAACATTGATTTTAACGCGCCAGAATGGGTAGAAGAGCGAGAATCTGCTGATAATGACATACCGGAATTACCACGTGCAGGGAGTTTATTTGGAAGTGGTGATAGACCGCTTTTTTCTGATAGACGCGCGATGAAGCCAGATGATCTCATTACCGTTGTAATTTCAGAAACAGCAAATGCAAATTTTACAACCAATAAAAACTACAATGGCGCAAGCGGAGGGAATGTAACACCTCCTTCAATCGAATATACAGGCAATGATGAAGAACATAAACAGCTTGTGCAAGAGCTTAATGACCAAGCCGCTTATAATCTTACAAAAGCAAATAACACATCAAATTTTCAAGGTGGTGGCACACAATCACGTAGTGAAGCCCTTAATGCGACATTAACCGCGCGCATTATCAAAGTGCTTGATAATAACACTTATTTCATACACGGACGCAGAGAAGTACTTGTAGATGGTGAGAAGCAGATTCTAGAGCTAAGTGGAGTAGTGCGCTCATTTGATATTGATAAAGATAATGTCGTGCAAAGCAAGCATATTGCTAATGCCAAAATTGCCTATACTTCACTTGGACCCATTAGTGATACCAATCGCAAAAAACCAGTAAGCGATGGTATAGAATCCCTCTATCCTTTCTAAAATGAAAAAAATTGCACTTATTCCCGCTCGAGGCGGGAGCAAACGAATCCCACATAAAAATATCAAATCCTTTTGTGGCAAACCAATTATCGCCTATCCTATCCGCACTGCCTTAGAATCCGCGCTTTTTGATGAAGTGATTATAAGCACAGATTCAGAACAAATTGCCACAATCGCGCAGGATTATGGGGCAAAAGTGCCTTTTATGCGCCCAAAACACTTAAGCGATGATTTTACACCAACTGCTGCTGTGGCTGCTCACGCAACAGATGAACTAAAACTCAATGATGAAGATTTACTCTGCGTGATTTATCCCACTGCCCCACTTCTGCGCCAACAAACACTCGCAAATGCGCTAGAATCTCTGCTTGCAGACACACAAAAATGCTTTAGTTTCTGTGCCCTAGCATACGAATATAATCCGCATAGAAGCTTTTATATCAAAAATGGCAAATTAAATATGCTTTTTCCTGCGCATTATCTCACACGCTCACAGGATTTAGAACCACTCTTTCACGATGCGGGGCAATTTTATTGGGGAAAAGTGGGCGCGTGGAGAGAGCAGCTCCCTATCTTTGCCAATCACTCTTGTGTAGTAATTATTAGCCCACAAGAAGCCCAAGATATTGATACGCTTACAGATTGGCATATTGCAGAGATGAAGTATAAAACTCTTTTTGAATAATGCTTTTTTGGGTAAGTGGTATTTTAGATTCTTAAAAACTACTTATTGCGCCTTAAGCTTTTAGGTTAATCCTTGCTTCTCTCTTTTGCACCCTTATGTCTTATCTTTGCTATGCACTAGCACAGATTCTATAAGCGCATCAATATCGCCATCAAGCACACCATTCGTATCACTTGTAGCATACTGACTTCTTAAATCTTTGACTTGCTGATAGGGGGCGAGGACATAGGAGCGGATTTGATGCCCCCAGCCAATCTCGCTTTTATCGCTACTGTTCCCCTCTGCCATTTTTTGCCGCTCTAGCTCATAGAGTTTAGATTGAAGCATTTTAAGCGCGGTGGCTTTATTTTTATGCTGACTCCTATCATTTTGACACTGCACAACTATGCCTGTGGGAAAGTGCGTGATACGGATTGCAGATTCTGTTTTATTTACGTGCTGCCCTCCTGCACCACTTGAGCGATAAGTATCAATGCGAATATCTTTGTCTTCTATCTCAATATGTATATTATCATCAAGCTCGGGGCTTACTTGCACGCTCACAAAACTCGTATGTCGCTTCGCGTTGGCATCAAATGGCGAGATTCTTACCAATCTATGCACCCCATTTTCACATTTGGCATAACCATAGGCATTTTCACCCTTAATAATAAATGCTGCACCCTTAATCCCTGCTTCCTCACCATCTTGCATATCAAGCAATTCTACCTTAAAGCCTCTACGCTCACTCCAACGCAAATACATACGATAGAGCATACTCGCCCAATCTTGTGATTCTGTCCCACCCGCACCGGGCTGAATCGTAATAATTGCATTGAGACTATCGCTTTCATCACTCAACATTACTTCAATCTCGGTTTGCTCAATATGCTTTTGCAAAAGGGGGGCAGATTCAAAAAGAAGCTCTAATGTCGCAGAATCTGCTTCACTTAGAGCAATCTCATAGAGTTCTTGCGCATCATCAAGTTCTTGCTTCATTGTCTTAAAAGAGCCAAGCATTCTCTCACATTTGCGCTTTTGCTTTGCTACTTCTGCTGCCCTCTTGGCATCATTCCAAAAAGTCTCATCATTTTGTAAAGCCTCAATACCCTCAAGCTCTTTTTCCAAAGCCGCAGGATTAAGAATCTTTGCAATATTTTCACATTTAGTATGTAAAGTTTTGAGTAATTCCCCATATTCATAAGAATCCATTTTCTGCCCCTTTTCAATTAAAGTTCAAATTGTAACACACATTCTTAGATGTAGCCTCAATGGCTTGAGTAGAAAAGATTACTCTGTCTCTTTTTAACTTGAGATAAGGCAGGTGTGCATTCTCCTTGATTTAGCCTAAAAGATAAAATCGCTTGGGGTGTTTAGTGGATTAGGATATATTAATGTCTTAAGGTAAGGATTAATATGCCTCTTTTTTGGTATTTAATGTGTGATTTGAAAGGGGCGATATATAAACCCGCTGCTTTACGAAGTAGCCTTAGGGAGTAGATTCTCGCTACTTGTGTGCTATTGCTACTTTTTAGTTTAACCCTTTAAAAAAGATTCTTAGGCTAAGACTCTTCATTGCTTATATATTTAAAGTATTGTTATAGCCCTTGGCATTTGGAGCATCTCACAAAAAGACGCATATCGTGGCTAATAAGTTGTGCGCCAAATTGCTTTGCTACATCAAGCTGTAATCGCTCAATATCGCTATCGACAAATTCCACAATATCCCCACAGCTTAGACAAATGATATGATCGTGATGTTCTTTTGCGGCAATCTCATATCTCCTGCCGCTTTTATCTGATTCAAGTGCGGTAATAAAATGTTCTTTCTCAAGGAAGCTTAGGATTCGATATACTGATGAGATGCTCGCGTTTTTATCTGATTCCTTAATGATATTAGTAATCTCATCTGGGCTTAGATGTGTGCCGCTTTTATACAATACAGCAATAATTTCTTCGCGTTGCTTGGAGTTTTTAAGTCCATATTTTTTAATAGACATACGCAAACGTTCAAGGATAGATTCTAATGTTTCTACGCGGTGATTGGCATTAATATTCATACTTGCTCCTTTTATGCATTATGCCTTTTTAAGATTCTTATTTTGTCTATAATTATAGCAATAATAAATACAAAAATGCAAATAAGAAAACTTATCATAGATAAAATGTGCAATTTTTTAACACACTGCCACTCCTTTTATAAAATTTCAATACATAATAGTTTATATTTGACGATTTTTCAATCCAAAAAACGCACAATATTTGATACAATTCTGCCTATAGAGAAACTAAGGAGTTTGAAAATGTTTGGTTCTAATAAAGCAGTTCATCAGCAATTAATGGAAAAAGATGCACAAATCGCTCATCTTCAAAAAGAGCTCGAGGCTTATAAAATACTTGTGGGATTCTCTCAAGCAGAGGCAATAGTGGGGCTTAAAGGGGGCGATATTGTATATAAAAATAATATCGCTCAAGAACTCAAAGATATTGAGGGCATCATTCCCCAACTGCACGAGGGGGCTACAAACGTGTGTTGTGGGCGTGATGATTATAATGTTGTAAGCACTCGATTAGAAGATGTGGTATATTATTCTATCTTGCCGCAAAAGATTCTTACAAATACAAGCACAGGCACAAATCTTTTTGAGATTTATGCAAAAAGCCTTAAAGAGGGTATTATGCAGACACAAGAATCACTCCAAGGTGTGCTTGCAGAATCTGCTGATGTGTTGGATTATTCTATCAAAGCAGCAGAATCTGCTGAAAATGGCTCGAATTTAAGCATAAAAGCCCTAGAACAAATTGAAGTCCTCTATGAGAAAATGCAAATTGCCTCTGATTTAGTAAATTCCCTCACACAACGAAGTAATGAAATCACAAATGTGGTTTCATTGATTGATGATATTGCCGAGCAAACTAACCTCCTAGCTCTCAATGCTGCTATTGAAGCTGCGCGTGCAGGAGAGCACGGAAGAGGCTTTGCAGTGGTGGCTGATGAAGTGCGAAAACTCGCTGAAAAAACACAAAAGGCAACCAAAGAAATTGCAGTGGTTGTAAAATCAATGCAACAAGAGGCAAATGATATTCAAACAAGCACAGAAGAAACGAGTGTTGCTACAAACAATATGCGCGAAGATGTAGTAAGCCTCCACTCTATTGTCAATGGGCTTAAGGTTAATGGACTTGTTACCAAAAACAATGCGCTAAACTTAAGCAATAGAATCTTCTGCGTGTTGGCAAGACTAGATCACGTGGTATATAAAAATAATCTCTACTCTTATATCTTTGGCTTAAGTGATAGCTTTAATCGCGTAGATCATCATAATTGCCGTTTGGGCAAATGGTATTTTGAAGGCAATGGTAAAGCAACATTCTCCAATACACAAGGATATAAAGTCCTTGATGCTTTTCACGCAGGTGTGCATACAGAAGCGATTTCTTTGTCAGAAATTTTTGCTGACCACTCACAGCCTTGTCCAAAAAGTCTTATTGATAGCAAGATTCTCGCAATGGAAAAGAACTCTAATGGCGTGATGCAAGCCATTGCTGATATGTATTATGAAAAACGTAATGAAATTATGGCAGAGATTAAGCATCTTGAAGAGGGAGATGTACCTCAAGAAAAACACGATGCTCATAGCAAAGGGGAAAAACAAGAGAAACAAAAAGAAGATAAAGGGGAAAAGCACGACAAACACCCTGAACACACTCCTGCCCCAAAAGAAAACCAAAGTGAGCCACATAAATCTTAAGGAATACAACATTTATGTGGCGAAAGATAAAGTATAGTTTTTTTGTGCTTTTTATCGTAGTGGGCGTTGGTGTATGCGGGTATCTTGTTAAGCTTTTTTATGAAGTAGAAACAGAAATAAGCAAGATTAAGAATTACCAATTTGCCCTTGCCTCACAGATTGTGGATAAAAAAGACAGATTGATTGCTAATGTATTCACTGATGAAAATTTTAGATTCTATGCAACTTTTGATGAAATTCCCGCACGCGTTATAGAATCCTTACTTGCAGTCGAGGATACGCTTTTTTTTGAACACATCGGTATCAATCCTGATGCTATATCACGCGCTATGCTTAAAAATGTCAAAAATATGCGCTATGTCGAGGGTGGAAGCACACTCACGCAACAGCTCATTAAAAACATTGCCCTAAGCCCTGAAAAAACCATAAAACGCAAACTTACAGAAGCAATGCTTGCTATTCATATCGAGCGGCATTTAAGCAAAGAAAAAATCTTAGAACTCTATCTCAATCGTATTTCATTTGGACACGGCTACCACGGCATTAAAACAGCGGCATTTGGATATTTTCACAAGAGTTTAAATGAGCTAACACTCAAAGAGATTTGTATGCTCGTAGGGCTACCCAAAGCCCCAAGCTTTTATGACCCCACCAAAAACAAAGAATTTTCAATGGCGCGTGCAAATGATATTATCGATAGACTCTATGATATTGGGTGGATTTCAAAGGAAGAGCAGCAAAATGCACTCAAAGAAGTACCAGAAGTCTTTAATCAAACCCTCACGCAAAATGTTGCCCCTTATGTAGTTGATGAAGTTTTGCGCGAACTTGCCCATATCCAAGATTTAAAAACAGGCGGATATTACATTAGACTAAATATTGACCTTGATTATCAGCTCGCCGCACAAGAAGCCCTTATTTATGGCTATAATGAAATTAATAAGAGGCTTATGGAACATTATCCTAAAACCTTTAATGGCGATTTAAGTGATGATACCCTAAATGGTGCAATAGTCGTTACAGACACGCACACAGGAGAGATTCTAGCAATGGTAGGCGGGGTGGATTATGTCAAAAATAAATTTAATCGCGCCACTCAAGCTAAGAGGCAGCTTGGTAGCTCCATAAAGCCCTTTATCTACCAAACTGCTTTTGATAAAGGTGAATCTCCTGCAACTTTTGTCCCTGATGTGCCGCGCAAATTCTCTTCTCAAGGTGCTGATGAAGCCGCAAGTGATACCACAGAAGAAGCAGAATCAAAAGTATGGCGTCCCTCAAACTACACGACAAAATTTAATGGCTTTATGACGCTTAAAGATGCGCTGCGCACCTCAAGCAACCTTGCCACAATTAATCTTGTTGATCAAAATCTTGGCTTTAATGATGTCTATCAATCGCTTAAAAGAGATGGTTTTGATAATGTTCCCGATAATATGTCTATTGTGCTTGGCAGTTTTGAACTCTCTCCTGTGGAGGTGGCGCGACAATATTCAATGTTTTCAAATTATGGCACGATTCTTAACCCCACGCTTATAAGTGCCACAATAAACAGAGAGGGTGAAAATGTGTATAGCTCTCCTGCGCAATCTCGCCCTATCACCACCCCTGCTCAAGCATTTTTAACACTTGATATTTTGCGCGATGTAGTCAATCGTGGCACAGGCTCAAGAGCGCGCATCATTGGTTTAGAAGTAGCAGGAAAAACAGGGACTTCAAATCGCAATGCCGATGCGTGGTTTTGTGGATTTACCCCTGATATTCAAGCGATTGTATGGTATGGACGCGATGACAATACCCCCATAGGTCCCAATGAATCTGGTGGTATTGTCGCTCCTCCCGCATTTGCCTATTTTTTCTCCAAAGTCCTCACTTTTGATCCGGGTATTACACGCAAATTTAAAGTACCTGAAGGTGTAAAGCTTAAAACCCTTGATTATGGCGATTTCTACTACACAGATGATTCCCCTCTTCCTACCAAAAAACCTCTTATGAATATTGATGAGGAACTTTTGTTTTAAAAGGCTTTAAAGGCATTTTTACTTAAAACGCGTTACAATACGCAATAAAAAGGATAAGATATGAGATTAAAAATGCAGCACGCCCCCTATATTGCAAACAAAATCAGTATTGACTTGGGTAATTCCCAGCATATAGAGCTACTCGCCCCCATTGCTAATATCGCTCAAATCGCACTTGCTTGCCTCCAAGAAAATATACAAAAAGAACTCGCTATTGATGAAAGAGTGCGTGAGATTCTCGAAGAGCGAAGCGATGAAATTGAGGATTTTGGTATGGACGAGCGGGAACTCTTTAGAATGTGTAAGCGTCAAGTAGCAAATGAGCAGAATTTCTATCTCGCGTGGGAAGAGCGATGTAGCGATGTATCTCATCAAATTTTAAGCAAATTACACTCTCATTTGCGCTTTGAGGTTTCAGAAACAATTATCAAAAACATCATTTTCAAAGCCATTAATGAATATTCTAAAATTTATGATAAAGCCGAGGAAGCAGTTGTCGAAAAGCTCAAAAAATATAAACGCAAACTCATTTATGGCACAGAAGAATATGAGATTGTCTTTAGCAAACTCTATGAAGAGGAATTACGCAAAAGAGGGCTTTTATGAGTGATATTTGTGATGTGCATTTATATTTTGCTAATGGCTTATATATCCAAGCAAAGAGTTTTGGGGCAAGGGGAAGCTTTATAGGCGAGGTGGTTTTTAATACCTCAATGACAGGCTACCAAGAAATCATCACCGACCCAAGCTATGCGGGGCAATTTGTTGTATTTACAATGCCAGAAATTGGCATTGTTGGCACAAATAGTAAAGATTGTGAATCTAAACGCGCTTCTTGCGTGGGAGTGATACTCTCTTCTTATAATGATTTTGTCTCAAATTTTCGCTCACAAGAAAGTCTTGCTACCTATCTTAAAAAGCGCAATATTATGGGTATTTGCAATGTGCATACACGCGCACTCATCAAAATGCTCACTACTCAAGGCGTGATGATGATGATTGCCTCCACAGAAATCACGCAAGTAGAGCAGCTCAAAAATGCCCTAGAATCTGCCCCTTCCATAGGCGAGATTGATTTTATCAAAGAGGTTTCTACCAAATCCGCTTACATACATACAGATTCTATTTTTGATTTTACGCATTTTAATTTTAGCTCCCCTCCCAAACCTCGTGCCAAAGTGATAGCTATTGATTTTGGCGCAAAAAATAATATTCTTAATGAACTTACCGCTGTGGGTTTAGAAGTAGAGGTAATGCCTCATCATTTTGATGTTGATGAGATTCTATCGCGCTTTAAAAATGGTGAGATTCAAGGGGTATTTCTCTCAAATGGTCCAGGTGATCCGCTGATGCTACACGATGAAGTAGAAAAACTCAAAAAGCTTATTGCCGCCAAGATTCCTATTTTTGGCATTTGCCTAGGACATCAACTCCTCTCTATTGCACACGGCTACCCCACCTACAAACTTAAATTTGGACATCACGGGGGCAATCACCCTATTAAAAATCTCCAAACAGGCGCAGTGGAAATCACCGCGCAAAATCATAATTATTGTGTGCCAGAATCTATTGCAGAGATTGCTACTATCACACATCGCAATCTTTTTGATGGCACAATTGAGGGAGTGCGCTACAATGATGCTCCTATTTTCTCTGTCCAACATCACCCAGAGGCAAGTCCTGGACCAAAAGAAGCACGAATACTTTTTAAAGAATTTGCCACACTTTGCTCTCAACAAAATCCTACAATGTAGTATATCTACAAATTTCCTAAGATTGCCTATCTCTCCAAAAAGAATCAAGTTCACTTAAATTTGACTTTCAGGAAGAAGTTTTGAGAGAGTTTTAAGGAATCTTGTCCAAACGCCTGTATCTGGTGGATAAGTAAGAATTTGCATTTCGCCCTTAGATTCACCTCCCCAATATGTCTTTTTTCCTTTTTCATACACACGCCACGCATTATTTTTCATATCTTCAATCAAATCTATCTTAAGGGCTTGTGCAAAATGTGGATTATCAAAAATGACTACAGATTCTGTATTGAGGTTGATTGAGCGCGGGTCGAGATTAAAGCTACCAATCCAAGTGATTTTATCATCAAAAACAATGCTCTTGCTGTGGAGTGAAGCTTTGGATTTATGGATTTTATTGCGAAGTTTGGATTTACCCTTGCCAAAATATTGATATTCATATACCTTTGCGCCTTTTTTTATTAAAGCATCGCGATAGGCTTCCCACGCTCCATACACGACAAGAGAATCTGTGGAAGCAAGGGAATTGGTAAGAATGCGCACATCGACACCAGAATCAATAAGCGTATTAAATATTTTCATTCCTTGCTTACTTGGCACAAGATAAGCTGCGGAGATGTAGAGATTATTTTTTGTGTTATTAAGAATCTCAAAAAGTGCATCTGCAATGGGCTTTGGCGTTTGTGGATTTTCTACTTTTTGAGGCATATCGCCAATATAAAAGGCATTCCCCCAATACAACTCCCTATGGCTGTATCTGTCAATAAGCATTTGTATAGTTTCTTCGTATCTTTTCCATTCTGTATTGGCTTTGAGCTTTTCCATTGAGGTTTTGAATTTTTTAAGAGGAGTTTTGAGCTTGAGGAGTGAAACAGGCACGGAGCGATGAAAATCCCAATATTCATAAAAATTTGCCTTAGCATCTTTAGCGGCTTTACCAATAAAAAGCACATCAGTATCCACAAAATTCACATCGATATTTTGGTCAAAATAGTTATCTGCAATATTGCGCCCACCGATAATAAGGGCAATATCATCGACAATAAAGAGTTTGTTGTGCATACGATGATTGATGCGATTAAAATCAAACACCATTTCAGGATAGCGTAAAATTTTAGAGCGATTTTTATAGGGATTAAAGATTTTTACTTCGATATTAGGGTGGGTATCAAGGGCGATAATATCAGAAAAATCAGAATCTAACCCATTATCATCAATGAGCATTTTGACAATCACGCCCCTTTGTGCTGCAAGCCAAATCTCGTGCATAAGAATACGAGAAGCCTCATCATTTTTATAAATGTAAGTTTGCAAGATAATGCTTTTTTCTGCCATACGCGCAAGATATGCGCGTTGCAAAAAAGCATAAAGTCCATCATTAATGAGGATTCCACCTGTAAGATGTGGGTTATACTTTAATTTTTGCGCATAAGGCGCACCAATACTTGTTTGGAGTGGATCAAAAATAGGTGCAGGGTCAGAATAAAGTGCTTGAGGATTGTTAATATCTTTGGTGGAAGCTACAATAGAGGAGCAACCAGCAAAAATAAAAAGACATACAAGTATAAAGAAAGCAAGATTTGATGATAAAGAAAACAGATGTTGGATAAACTGCATAGTAAAGAAATAGAATCTGCCCTCTTAAAAAGGGCAGAAAAAGATTATTTTAAGCCTACGCTAACCATTTTGCGGCGCAAATAGGCGATTTTGCTTTGTAAAGGAAGTTCTTTAGGGCAAGTATCGTGGCAAGCAATAAGGCTCATACAGCCAAATACGCCATCATCATTACCCACAAGCTCATAATAATCCTCATCGGTGCGCTCATCGTGTGAGTCAATCATAAATCGCACGATACGATTCATTCCTGCTGCACCTATGAAATCTTCACGCATTACTTTTGTCGCACAACTTGCGATGCAGCAACCACACTCAATACATCTATCAAGCTCAAAAACCTCATCGGCTTCTTTAGGCTCAATAGGCTTTTCAATTTTAGAAATATCAGGTTGATGCTGTGTGTGTATCCAGCTCTCAACACGTTTTGTCATACCTGCAAACCATTCACCTGTATTGACACTCAAATCTTTAATAAGCTTAAATGCAGGGAGAGGCATAAGTGTAATAACACCATCAGGGAAGTCTTGAGTAAGTGTTTTACACGCAAGTCGTGGGCGTCCATTAATCATCATCGCACAGCTCCCACAGATTCCAGCGCGACATACAAAGTCAAAGCTCAAATCAGGATCTTGTTGCTCTCTAATCATGCCTAGGGCAATAAAAACCGTCATTGAGGGTGCTTCTTGTAATTTATACTCACGGAAATGCGGTTTTGAAACTGCACTTTGGGGGTCAAACTTTAACGCACGAATAGTTAGTGTTCTTCCTTGTTGTTGTGTTGCACTCATTTCTTGTCTCCTAGTCGTTGATTTCTTGCTTTATAATGTGGTTGGAGATTGAAAGGCATCAAAGCTTCTTGCAAGGCGTATCTATCGCCACCTTTTGCCTGAATCTCTTGGGTAATTTTTTCAATCTCGGCTTGACGAATGGCACTATTTGGGTGTTCAATAATCATACCCTTAGCCCCATAACCACGGAATCCCGGAGCAATCTCCATTTTCATAATATCCAAATCCTCATAGGTAACAGTTGGTAAGGTTTGATTTGGATCTTCCCAACTTGTGAGTGTGCGTTTGAGCCAATTTGCATCATCACGTTTTGGATAGTCTTCGCGTGTATGTGCGCCACGAGATTCTGTTCTATCAAGCGCACCTTTTGCTACGCAGAGCGCAATTTTAAGCATTTTTGGTGTGCGATAGGCATCTTCAAGCTCGGGATTATTATGCAATTTTTTATTTTGCACACGCACATTTTTACTGCGTTTATAGAGTTCTTCAAGCTTATCAACCGCTTCTTTGAGGCTTTTGCCATCACGGAAAATACCCACATCATGGTCCATAATATCTTTCATTGCATTTTTTAGCACATATACATCTTCGTTACCTGTGCTATTAAGCAATGAGTTAAGATAATCGTGTTGTTTTTGCACCGCTTTTTCAAGTGTGGCTGTTTGCACATCAATTTGCGCTCCCTTGCAGTATTCTGTGAAATATTCACCAATAATCATACCTGATACCACAGCTTCGCTGACAGAGTTTCCACCAAGGCGGTTAAATCCGTGTAAATCCCAACACGCTACTTCACCTGCTGCAAACAAACCTTTAAGGTAAGTTTCGCCTCGATAGTCTGTGCGCACACCACCCATAGAATAGTGTTGCATTGGTCTAACAGGCGCCCAAACACCCGGTGTAGCAGGGTCAATACCTGCAAATGTTTTACAAATATCTTGCACATCGCGCAAGTTTCGTTCTACGTGAGCGCGTCCTAAGATTGAAATATCAAGCCACAAGTGGTCGCCATAAGGAGATTTTACGCCTTTACCCTTGCGGATATGCTCAAGCATTCTTCGTGAGACAACATCTCGGCTTGCAAGTTCTTTTTTCTCTGGCTCATAATCAGGCATAAAGCGATAGCCATCAACATCACGCAATACACCACCATCGCCACGACAACCTTCAGTGAGTAAGATTCCACTAGGCACAATAGGAGTAGGGTGGAATTGCACTGCCTCCATATTGCCAAGCTTTGCTATTCCTGTTTCCATAGCAATAGCTGCACCTATACCCTCACAAATTACTGCATTTGTGGTATTGCGATACACTCTACCATAGCCACCTGTGGCAAGAAGAGTGCCTTTTGCAACATACGCTATAAGCTCACCTGTGATTAAATCGCGCACAACAGCCCCATAACATCTTCCATCTTGGTGAATGAGAGAAATCGCCTCTTTTCTATCTTGTATATCTACGCCGAGTTTGTAGGCTTCATTTGCTACTGCATAAAGCATTGTATGCCCTGTTGCATCAGCAGTATAGCAAGTGCGCCATTTTTTTGTGCCACCAAAGTCGCGAGAATGGATATAGCCGTGTCTAAAATCATCTTCTGTAATTGTTACTTTTTCGCCATTAATCACAGCAGGTCTATCGCCTTTTTGGATTCTTGTCCAAGGCACACCAAAACTTGCTAATTGACGAATTGCTTTGGGTGCAGTCGTAACAAACATTCTTGCCACTTCTTGATCACAACCCCAATCACTTCCTTTTACCGTATCGGCAAAGTGTAAATCTTCGTTATCGCCATCGCTTTTTACAGAATTACCAAGACTTGCTTGCATTCCGCCTTGAGCTGCTGCAGAGTGGCTTCTTTTGACAGGCACAAGCGAGAGCACAATGGTGTTAAGCCCTGCTTGTTTTGCTGCGATAGAAGATCGAAGTCCCGCTAAACCACCGCCAATAATCAGTGCATCTGAATATACTACTTTCATTTACTCTCCTTTCCCTTGTGTGTGCTCATCGATAATTCTATACTCTTTGATACTCTTGTCGCCATCTAGTCCGTGTCCAATTTGCATATACGCCACATACGAAGCAATACCAAGTATAAGACAGAATGCTGTGAGAGCGAGTTTAATGGCACGCAATGCTTTAATGCCTAGCCCCTCAAACCAGCCCCATTTAATACAAAGTCGATAAAGCCCAATAGAGCCGTGAAATTCAACAGCAAAAAGCAAAAGTGCATAAAGCAAGTAAAAATCTTGATGATAGAATCGATATGAGCTTGCGCTTGGACCGATATTTTCAGGTTGTGTAAGCATTATAAATACATGTGGCATTGCCAAAAAGAAAATAGCAAAACCAGTTGCCGCTTGAATCGCCCAATAGCTTGTATCTCCGTGCTTCATCAAATCTTTATGAACGCGCAAAGCAAGAAATTGTTTATAGTTAATTGGGAATTTTCTCAATGCCAAAAATGCGTGCACCACAAGAGCAATAATAACAATAGCCACGATAATAGAAACAAGGCGTGGCTCACCTGCTTCGCCAAAAATCATACTGCCCTCAAAGAACTTGGTAACCTTATACATCGCCTCTTTACTGATTAAGATGCTTGATACAAAGAGCAAATGTGCCAACATAAATAACCCCAAGAATAGCCCTGTGGCACTTTGCCAAAAATCAAGTTTGGCGGGAACTTTACTCTTTTTTCTTTGAGGTGTTACCCCTGTGTAACTCTCAATTATCTTATCCTCTCGCATGTATCCTCCTGTTTGTAGTTTGACCTATTAAGTTCGCACAAGCACTCTAGGGGGGCTTTACTTCTCTAAAAACTTGTGAGATTCTCAAAAAAGGTTGAATTTCTATTATAGAGTAATATTGATTAAAGTTTTTTTATATTCTGTATTGGGATAAATTTTCTTAGATTCTTGTGTTATGTTTTGTAAGGAGATGTTAAAATAGGTGCAAACCTAAGGATTAAGGGCAATGCAAAGGCAAAAAATCCTTAAGGGAGTGAAGGAGAGAGAAGCTTATCGCTAAAACTTTCTATGCTTTTTTGAAACACATTTGTGCCACTGCTTAGGGGCGAAGAGGAGAGCTGTGTGTGGCACTGCATACAAGCATTAAGCACCATATGATCTTTGGCGAGCTTGGCACTTTGAATCTTCCTCATATCGTGGCAGGCAAAGCAGTCTGCGCCACAGCCACCCATATCAATTTGTGCCATTTTTTCATCAGTGTGGCAAGTTTTACACACTGCCATAGGGCTATGTCTTATATCCTGTGTGTAATTAAGCTTTTGATGGCACGCCTTACAATCTCCTGTGCAAGCAAAAGCAGTAATGTAAAGGGTGCATAAAATCCACACTATACGAAAGAGGTGCATATCACCCACCGCCAACAAAGTCTAGAATCTCAACTTCGTCATTATTTTGTAGCACATAACTCTCCCATAGCGGTTTTTTTATTACCTGCGTATTAATAGCTACTGCCATTGCTTTATGTGTAATGCCAAGATTCTCAATGAGTGCCAAAAGTGTGCAATCCGCGTTAATTTCATACTTTTTGCCATTAAGAAGGATAGTCATCATTCTTACTCCTTTGTGCCAAAAAATTTAAAATATCCATTTTTAATATGTTTTTGTGGGGTGCGCGAGAGCACCAATTCTCCCTCTTTTATATTTTTTGTGATAGTGCTTCCTGCGCCAATAATCGCATTAGAGGCTATTGTAACAGGCGCAACAAGCTGCACATCACTGCCTACAAAAACATTCTTACCAATAAGAGTTTTATGCTTTGCTTTGCCATCATAATTACAAGTAATCACTCCTGCGCCAATATTGCTCCCAGAATCTATCTCACAATCCCCCAAATAGCTTAAATGTCCTGCCTTAATACCATTTAGCACACTCGCTTTAGTTTCGACAAAATTGCCAATATGTGTATTTTTGATATGGCTTTTTGGACGAATATGCGCTAGAGGTCCTACATCGCTTGATTCTATAATGCTTTGTTCAATAATACTATGTGCTTTAATATGAGAATCTCTTATCTCACATTTACCACTTATTTGCACACCTTGCTCGATGATACATTCCCCGAAAAATTGCACTTGAGATTCAATATAAATCGTATGAGGCAAGTGCATTATCACACCCTGCTCCATTGCCGCTTCTCTTAAGCGATGAAGCATTGCTTCTTGTGCGAGGGAAAGTTGTGCCTTAGAATTTACTCCCATAAATTCCTCTTCGCTCACCTGTAATGCCTCTATGGGGAGATTCTCTTGTGTGGCATAAGAAATCACATCAGTAAGATAAAACTCTTTTTGTGCATTGATGTTTTCTAGGCGCGGGAGATAATCTTGCAAGGTTTGCTTGCTGATTTTATACACACCTGCATTGACATCTTGTATGCGTAATTCCTCCTGCGTGGCATCTTTTTGTTCAATGATTTTTTGCACCTTGTGATTTTTGATAAGCACTCGCCCATAGCCATTTGGATTTGCCAAATGCAAGATACTCATTACAATAGGTGCAGAATGCGCGCAGAGTTCTTTCAGCGTTTTAGCGCGCACAAGGGGCATATCCCCATTAAGGATTAGAATCTCATCATATTTACAAGCAAAAAGTTGTTTAGAGGCGTGATTTGCATTTTTATTTGAAGATTCTTGATTTAGAGGTTTTGTTGCGGTGAGTGTGGTGTTTTCGCTCCCTTGCATCAGCGCTCCACCTGTACCCGGGAAATGTTTACAATCTTGGATATGAAAGCGCAATGCCCCCTTATCATACACATCTTTATAAGATTCAAGCACCTTTTGTCGCACTTTTGCCTCTTGATGAAAAAGCACAACACACACATCATCGCTTAAGCTTAATGCCTCATCAATGCTATAAAAAAGCATCGGTTTGCCGCATATTGTATGAAGTACTTTGGGGGTATTTGATTTCATTCGTGTTCCTGCTCCCGCAGCAAGAATCACCACTGATATATTCATTAACATTCCTTTATTTAAAGAGCATTGCCTTAATTTATGTAATTTTAACACACAAAATTTTATAATCTCCCCTTTGGTTTTACTCTTTATATTTTGGAGCGTGTGTGAAACGATTTTTGTGGCTTTTTATTGTATGTGCGTGTGTATATGTCCAAGCAGATGATGCCCCTATTACTCCCGCACTTCCAGCACCTTCAAGTATCGCTCCTGTGCCTTCTTTACCAAATAATCCAGTTTTGCCTTCAGTAGATTTATCCTTGACTGCCCCACAAGAGCCTACCGAGCTTGTTGCAACCTTAAACATTGTCCTTATTATCACTTTGCTTGTGATTGCGCCCTCACTTGTGCTTGTAATGACAAGTTTTACGCGCATTATTATTGTTTTTGCATTTTTGCGCACAGCACTTGGCACACAACAATCCCCTCCCACGCAGATTCTTGTAAGTCTCGCACTTGTTTTGACTTTTTTTATTATGGAGCCTGTGGTAAGCAAAAGCTATGAGGTGGGGATTAAACCTTATAGTGAAAAAAAAATTTCTTATGATGAAGCATTTGAGCTTGCTATCGTGCCTTTTAAGGATTTTATGATTAAAAATACACGCGAAAAAGATCTCGCACTTTTTTTTAGAATCCGCCACCTTGAAAATCCTCAAAGTGTCGAAGATGTGCCACTTAGTGTATTGATTCCGGCTTTTATGATTAGTGAGCTAAAGACTGCTTTTTGGATTGGTTTTTTGCTCTATCTGCCCTTTTTAGTCATTGATATGGTTATTAGCTCTGTGCTTATGGCAATGGGTATGATGATGCTCCCGCCGGTAATGATTTCGTTGCCCTTTAAGATTCTTGTATTTATACTTGTTGATGGGTGGAATCTGCTTATTGGCAATCTTGTACAGGGCTTTAAATAGCTCTTTTAAGCCCCTTAAGTAAGCTTTATTGATGCAATGTCAATACTTTGGAATCTGCGGCGGTTGCAATCATTTTACCCTTGATTATAACGCACAACTTCAAGATAAATATGAACGCACTTTGCAAGAATTTACCCCACTCTTGCAAACGCAAGATACCTCCCAAAGTGTTCATATTGAAGTGTTTGCCTCACCGCAAAGTGGCTTTAGAGCGCGGAGTGAATTGCGCTTTTTCCGCACAGATAGCACTCTTAACCTTGCGATGATGAATACCAAAGAAACACCGCGCAAGATTCCCATTGCCTCTTGCCCCATTCTACGCCCCATTTTACAGCAGCTTATGACTCCTTTATGTGAGCTTTTGAGTGCTAAAGAGATACTTTATTCAAAGATTTATGCGTGTAATTTGCTTTGCAGTTTTTCAAACATAGCACCTCCTTGCAATATAAATATAAAAGGACAGGAGCAAGGGGGATTCTATAAGCAAGAATCTCATAACCAAGAAGTTATTGTTACGCTTATTTATCATAAATTTTTAGATACTTCTTGGGAGATGGAAGCTTTAGAGCTTCAAAATATACTTACAAAAACGCTTAATGTGCCTATACATATCATTGGACGCAGCAAAAATCAAACTCTTGCGCTTGGAGCAACTTCTCTTTGTGAATCTCTAAGCCTTCTTAATGGAGCGCATCATTATGTGTATTTGAAGCAAGAGGGAGCTTTTAGCCAACCAAACCCTTTTATAAATATTTCAATGCTTGAATTTGTCGCTTCTTCATTGCAAAATCTCTACCCTTGCCCAACTTATGATGCTTTGGAGCTTTATTGTGGGAGTGGGAATTTTACCCTTGTGCTTGGAGCATATTTTCAAAAAATCTTTGCTACCGAAGTCGTTAAATCCGCTATTATTCAGCTTCAAACAAATATGGCACATAATGGCATTACAAATATATATCCTGTGCGCTTAAACGCGCTTGAGAGTATTCAAGCATTACGCAAAAAACGCATCTTTTTTCGTCTAAGGGAGCTTAGGCTAGAATCTTTTGATTTTGATTGTGCGCTTATTGATCCTCCACGCAGTGGTGTGGGCGATGCAAAAATACTTGCATTTTTACAGGATTTTAGAACTATCATTTACATCTCTTGCAACCCCCTCACGCTTTTGCAGGATTTGCAAATACTATGCACTACCCATATCATCGTGCGATTTGGGCTTTTTGATCAATTTCCTTATACTTTTCATAGAGAATGTATTGTGATTTTGCAAAAAAAGCATAAATGCGCCTAAGATTCTAAGGGAATCCCTGCATAAATTGCTATTTTCGCATTACTAAAATAAATGCAGGAAGCGCAAAAAGTGCGGCAAAGAGAGGATTAAACCCTATGCCTAAAAAGGGCGAGATAACAACAAGCCCTCCAATTTGATTAGCAAGGGCAATGCCTACATTGAAAGCGGCTTCATTGACGCTCACGCTTGATTCTATGGCATCTGGGCTAAAGCTTCGCGCAGCATTCATTGCATTAACTTTTAAAGCAGGGATAGAAGCAAAAGAGAGAAAGCCCATAAGGGCAAGGTTAATAACCACAAGTACTTGAGAATATGCACTTAAGCTCACAAGCGCATAAAAAATCATTTGCAAGAAAATCACTATTTGCAATGCGCGTTTTGAACCTTGAGTATCACATAATCTCCCTCCAAAAAGATTGCCTACAATCGCAGAGCCTCCATAGAGTAGCAAAATATACACGATACTTTGCTCTTGAAAATGACTTTTTTGTGTAAGTAAATCTGTTACATAAGTATAAAGCACAAATGCTCCCCCACAAGTGCATATTGTAATGCTATAAGTTTTAAGAAGTTGAGGATGTGCAAAGGCTTTTAAGAGTGAGTAAAAATGTGTCTGTGCGCCTGTGAGATTAGGCATAAAGATAAATGCACTTGCAAAAGCAATGAGTGTGCAAAGGCAGATAAGGAGAAAAATGGCTTTAAATCCAAATAAATGCCCAATAAATGTTCCCAAAGGCACACCACTTACAAGAGCTATGGTTAAGCCTGATACCATAAGGGCAAGGTTGCGTGAGACTTTCTCTTTAGGCGAGACTTGTATGGCTGCGAGGGTAGCGATAACAAAAAATACCCCGTGCTGTGTGCCTGCAACAAATCGTGCAAAAACACTCAAGGCAAAATGATCACTTATAAAAATCACAAAATTTGCAAGGGCAAATACAAAAAGATTAAGCAGGAGCTGCCATTTGCGATTAAAGCTACTTAAAGGAATTGTCAAAAGAGGTGCGCCAATGACTACACCAAGGGCATACATTGTAGTTAAATACCCCGCTTGATTAGAATCTATGTCAAAATATATTTTTATATCTTGCAAAACTCCCGCGATGATAAATTCTGTAACGCCCATACAAAATGCGCTTAATGCTAATACGATAATGGTTTTATTTGATTGTTGCACGCTCATTGCTCTTTGTCCTTACATAAAAGACATTCATTTCAAGGTGTAAAAAAGCGCTAGATTCTACTCGAAGTTGCTTATAAATTGCTTTGATATGATAGAATCCTGCCTTGTTTGAAGTTTTTATAAGGATAAAAATGAAAGCTATCATTTATGGATTTATTTTTTGTGCCACACTAAGCTTATATGGGGAAGTGATAGCAGGAGTAGCTTTGCGTGTAAATGGCTATGCGATTACACTTTATGAGATTGAATCATTGCAAAAGCAGCTCAAAATCTCTCGGCAAGAAGCCATCGATATGCTGATTAATGAACGTTTAAAAGATGATGAGATTGAACGTTTTAAGATTCATATTGATGATTTTAAAATTGATGAGGAAATTGCAAGTATTGCCGCAAATATGAATCTTAGCAAAGAGGAGCTTCTCTCTCGTGCAACACGCAATATGAGCCTACAAGAATATCGCGCACAAGTTAAAAAACAGCTCCAAACCAAAGAGCTTATGCAGAGAATCCTCGCCTCTAATATCAGTATTTCAAGCGAAGATGAGCTTTTAAATTATTATACGCATAATAAAAAAGATTTTATGATTCCCACACAAGTGCGTGTGGTGCGTTATTTTGCTCAAAATGATAATGATTTACAAAAAGCTATGGCTTCACCTAGAAAAGAGTTTAAGGGGGTGCAAAAATTTAATGAAACCATAGCGCTCTCCTCTCTTAATGCACAAATTGCCCAAGTTTTTCTCAATACACCAAATAATGAATTCACACCCGTTCTTGCTACCGGTGGAAATGGGCTTGTGAGTTTTTTGATTAAGGAGCGTTTAGGCGAAAGACTGCTTAGTTTTGAAGAGGCAAAGCCTATAATTAATCAAAAAATTATGCTCAAAAAGGAGCAGAATATCATCAGCGAACATTTTAATAAGATTCGCTCAAGTGCGAATATCATCACGCTTAGAGAATAAATAATGTTTTCTTATACAGACCCGCTTGTTGGCATTATTATTCTTGTTGCCATTATTGCCCTCGTGGCTTTGATTGATTATTATCGCAATCGCTACAATGATAAGAAAAAAGAGGCTTCTTTACACAATCTCACTAAATCTTATGAATTTATGGGACTTACTCAAGGCGTAGAAGAGTTTCTTGCACTCTCAAATGACCCCATTCCCACCTTGCAATTTATTGCTAATGCGTATATCCAAAGCGGCAATACACAAGAAGCCATTAAAATTTATTTAAGCATTTTAGAAAGCTTGCCTCATTCCACAAATAGCGCAAAATCAAAAATCAAAATTGAGATTTTAGAAAACTTGGGAAGTGCGTATTATCGTGCAGGATTCTTACAAAGAGCAAAAAATGTGTTTTTGGAGATTCTAAAAAATTATCCAAGAAATCCACAAGTGCTTATCTATCTTCTCAACACCTATGAGCGTTTAAATGAATATAAAAATGCTATTGATGCGCTGATGTGTATTGAAGAGATTTATGAGAGTATGCCCTTAAACAAAAATGAGCAGTTTTTTCGTAGTCTCGAGCTGAATAAAGACTATCTCCACACGCTTTTACTCATTAATAAACACGATATAAGCCTCGCAGAAAAAATTGCTCAATTAAACCAAATGAAAGAGAAAGAACCAAGACTTGAGAAAATTATTCTTGCTTTTTTTAAGAGCGTCAATCACTCACTTTTTTGGCAAGAAATACCCAAAAGTAAGCATAAAGAACATTTTATCGATATACTTTGGCTTTTTGAGCCTAAAGATTTGCCACTAGCAAGTATTACAGATAAGCCCATTCTTGATGTGTATCGCGCAAAGGGCTTAGTTATAGATAATGAGAGTTGTGATATTTTTGAGCTTGAAAATATGAGGATTTTAAAACGATATTCAAATATACCTGTGGATTTGAGCTTTGAGTATCGCTGCCATAGCTGTAAGCAGGTTTTTCCATTTGAAAACGCAAGATGTTCGCATTGTGGGGAATTACTCAATAATGATGTGCTACTAAAAATACGAAAGACTAATAATGAAGCAAGTTACTCTTTATTGTGATGGCAGCTCACTTGGCAATCCGGGTGCTGGTGGTTGGTGTGGAATCCTTAGCTTTGGCTCAAAACAAAAGATTCTAAGAGGTGGTGAGTTCAATACGACAAATAATCGTATGGAACTTTTGGCAGTGATAGAATCTCTCAAAGCCCTTAAAGAACCTTGTATTGTGGAGCTATATAGTGATTCTTCTTATGTATGCAATGGCATTAATGAATGGCTAAAAAAATGGGAGGCAAAGCAGTTTAAAAATGTCAAAAACCCTGATTTGTGGCAGAGTTATTTGCAAGTATCAGCTCCTCATCAGGTAAGGGCGCATTGGGTAAAAGGGCATAATGGTGTGCCACAAAATGAATTATGTGATAAACTTGCTAAAGAGAGCGCAAAGGGCTTTTTAGATAAAGGAGAAAACAATGCCTAAACATACTCATTTGCCCAAAGAGCCACATTTGCTTGAAGAAAAAATTGGCTATCATTTTAATAATCCCGCCCTTTTGCTTGAGGCTCTCACGCATAAGAGCTGCAAAAAAACTTATAATAATGAGCGTTTAGAGTTTTTAGGCGATGCTGTGCTTGATTTGCTTGTGGGAGAGTATTTGTTTGCAAAGTTTCCTCACGCAAAAGAGGGGGAATTAAGCAAGCTTCGCGCGTGTATTGTCAATGAAAAAGGCTTTATGAAACTTGCCACATCACTTGATTTAGGGGATTTTCTTTATATTTCAAATAGTGAAGAAAATAATAAGGGGCGAGAGAAAGCCTCTATCCTCTCTAATGCCTTTGAAGCACTTATTGGAGCGATTTATTTAGAATCCCAGCTTACATATTTAAGCGACATTGTATATCATTTGCTTGAAAAAAATTATGCAAAAATAGATCTCCCCTCTCTTTTTATGGACTATAAAACCGCTTTGCAGGAGCTTACACATGCTCTTTGTGGCGAGATTCCAACTTATGAGCTAGTAAGTGAATCTGGACCTGATCATCATAAAAGCTTTGAAATTGCTCTGCTTGTGCAGGGTGTAGAGTATGCGCGAGGAGTGGGGCATTCCAAAAAAGAGGCACAGCAACAAAGTGCGCGCATAGCGTATGAGAAATTTAAAAGTAAGCTAAAGGCTCAAGATTCTAAAAACAAGGAGAAAAAATGAATACCTTTGGCAAGGCGTTTCGTGTAAGCACCTTTGGAGAATCCCACGGCAGTGGTATAGGCTGTGTGATTGATGGTGTGCCTGCGGGTTTGGGCATTGATGAAGCATTTTTGGAATCTGCTCTGCTTGAGCGCGCACCCGGGCGCAACGCGTATGCTACACAGCGCAAAGAACCTGATAGGGTGGAGATTCTAAGTGGTGTATTTGAAGGGGTAAGCACCGGCACGCCTATTGGGCTATGGGTGGCAAATACAGCAAGTAAAAGTAGCGATTATGAGAATATCAAAAACATTTTTCGTCCCGGACACGCAGATTTTACATATTTCAAAAAATATGGCATAAGAGATTATCGCGGTGGGGGGAGAAGCTCGGCACGCGAGAGTGTGGCAAGAGTAGCCGCGGGGGCGATTGCTCAAATGCTTTTAAAAGAATGTGGCATCAAGGTAGAGAGTGGGATTTATGCGATTGGTGATGTTATAGCCAAAGAATATGATTTTGCTTATGCAAGAGAGAGTGAGATTTTTGCCCTTGATAAGATGTGTGAAGAAGCGCAAAAAGCACTCATACAAGAAGCCAAAAACACCCACGATAGCATAGGTGGAGTAGCACTTGTGCGCGCACTTGGAATCCCTGCAGGGCTAGGAGAGCCACTCTATCATCGACTTGATGGAGCATTAGCAGAAGCGCTTATGGGACTTAATGCGGTTAAGGCGGTTGAAATTGGAGATGGCATCAATGCAAGTAGGCAAAAGGCAAGTGAGCATAATGATCAAATGAATGCGCAAGGTTTTATGAGCAATCACAGCGGAGGAGTACTTGGCGGGATAAGTAATGGCAACACACTTTTGCTTAAAGCCCATTTTAAGCCAACGCCAAGTATTTTTATCCCCCAACACACGCTTGATACACATTTTACCGAACAAATATGCCATATTAAAGGGCGGCACGATCCTTGCGTGGCAGTGCGTGGCAGTGTGGTGGCTAAGGCTATGGTTGCGCTTGTATTAGCAGATATGCTTTTATTGCACACAACCTCACAGCTACGATTTATTAAAAAAGTATATGAAAGCTTATAGCTATTAAAGCAAAAAGATTCTATAATTTTAAGCTTATCAAGGAGCGGATATGATCACACTTAAAGAAGCGCTTACTAAAAGCGAAAATGAACTCAAAGAAATAAAACAACTCATTACCCAAAAAGTCAAAGAAAATATAGAGCTTAATGCGTATATTGGAGAGATACAAGAAAGTGGAAGCGGTGTGCCAATCCTCATTAAAGATAATATTAATGTGAAAGGGTGGGAAATCACTTGTGCGAGTAAGATTCTAAAAGGCTACATCTCTCCTTATAATGCAGAGGTGATTACACAGCTTCATCATAATAAAATGTGTGCTTTTGGACGCGCAAATATGGACGAATTTGCAATGGGTAGCACCACAGAATCAAGCTGCTATGGCAGGGTAAAAAATCCCCTTGATACTTCTCGTGTGCCCGGGGGCAGCAGTGGAGGGAGCGCGGCGGCAGTGGCTGCGGGATTAGCTATTGCTTCATTAGGCAGTGATACAGGTGGCTCTATACGACAGCCCGCAGGATTTTGTGGTTGTGTGGGCTTAAAACCTAGCTATGGGAGAGTGAGCCGCTATGGTTTAGTCGCTTATAGCTCAAGCCTAGATCAAATAGGACCCATTACGCAAAATGTTGAAGATGCTGCTCTTTTACTTGATGCCATAAGTGGATATGATGAGAAAGATTCCACAAGTGTAAAACTCCCGCCTCTTAATACTTTTAAAAATCTCAACTCAAATGCCCGCTATAAAATCGCCGTGCTCAAAGATTTTCTTAAAGATGCAACAAAAGAAGTGCAGGAAGCCTATGAGCAAACAATAAAAGTGCTTGAATCAATGGGGCATAGCATTGTGGAAAAATCAATGCTTGATACACGTTATCATATCTCCACTTATTATATCATTTGCACAGCGGAGGCAAGCTCCAACCTTGCGCGTTTTGATGGTGTGCGCTATGGTACAAGAGCGCAAGGGGAAAGCCTAAAAGATATGTATTATAATACACGCAGTGCGTATTTTGGCGAGGAAGTCAAAAGACGCATTTTACTTGGGAGCTTTGTGTTAAGTAGCGGATATTATGATGCCTACTATCTTAAAGCTCAACAAGTGCGCAAAAAAATTTGTGCAGAATATGAAGAAATTTTTAATGAATGTGATGTCATTCTCCTCCCTATCGCTCCTAGCGTTGCTCCTAAATTTGGCGCGACACATTCCCCCCTAGAAATGTATTTAAGTGATATTTATACGATTGGTGTGAATCTTGCCGGACTCCCTGCTTTATGTATGCCTGTGGGTAAAGACGAGAGTGGCTTAAGCATTGGTATGCAGCTTATAGGAGCAAAATTTAAAGAGCAGACAATCCTCAATGCCGCCTATGGATTAGAAAAAGAACTTGCCTAAGGAGAAATTATGAAAATCACGCAAAAAGCCCTTACTTTTGAAGATGTTTTGCTCATTCCTGCATATTCAGAGATTCTCCCCCAAGAAGTCAATACACAAACGATGTTAAGCAAAAATATCTCGCTGAATATTCCCCTTGTGAGCGCAGCAATGGATACGGTTACAGAATACCGCACAGCCATTGCTATGGCGCGTTTAGGAGGAATTGGGATTATTCACAAAAATATGGATATTGCTACACAAGTAGAGCAAATCAAACGCGTAAAAAAGAGTGAGAGCGGTGTGATTGTTGATCCTATTTATATTCGCGCAGATAGCACTTTAGCTGATGCAAAAGCCATTACTGATAATTACAAAATTTCAGGTGTGCCGGTGGTTGATGAATATGGCAAACTCATTGGGATTTTGACTAATCGCGATGTGCGCTTTGAACACGATCTAAATAAGCTTGTAGGGGAGCTAATGACAAGAGAATCTCTTGTTACTGCAAAGGTTGGCACAACTTTGGAGGAAGCAAAGGATATTATGCACCAAAATAGAATCGAAAAGCTCCCTATTGTTGATGAGCATTACACACTTAAGGGGCTAATTACCATTAAAGATATACAAAAACGTATAGAATATCCTCATTCGTGCAAGGATAGTTTTGGGCGGCTAAAAGTGGGTGCAGCAATTGGCGTGAAGCAGTTTGAGCGAGCAGAAGCTCTCACTGAAGCCGGGGCTGATGTGCTTGTGCTTGATTGTGCGCACGGGCATTCTATCAATGCGATTAAAACTTTGGAAAAGATTAAATCTAAGCTCACTATTGATGTGATTGTGGGCAATGTCGTAACTGCGCAGGCAACGCAAGATTTAATTTCAGCAGGAGCAGATGCAGTAAAAGTAGGCATAGGACCGGGGAGTATCTGCACCACACGCATTGTTGCAGGCGTGGGTATGCCTCAAATTTCTGCTATTGATATGTGCGCACAGGTGGCAAAAAAGCATAATGTTCCTATTATTGCTGATGGTGGCATAAAATATTCAGGTGATATTGCCAAAGCCCTAGCTGTTGGAGCTTCAAGTGTGATGATAGGTAGCCTCCTTGCAGGGACAGAAGAATCACCCGGAGATATTATCATCTACCAAGGCAGACAATATAAAAGCTATCGTGGTATGGGCAGTATGGGCGCTATGGCAAGAGGCAGTGCGGATAGATATTTCCAAGAGGGCACAGCGCAAGATAAGCTTGTGCCTGAAGGCGTGGAAGGACGGGTGCCTTATCGTGGCAAAGTCGGCGATGTGATTCATCAGCTTATCGGCGGTCTTAAATCATCAATGGGGTATCTAGGAAGTAAGGATATTGATACATTATGGGAGAAGGCAAGTTTTGTAGAGATTACTTCAGCAGGCTTACGAGAATCCCATGTGCACGATGTAGATATTACAAAAGAAGCACCAAATTACCACGGCTAAGGATAAATAATGCCCAGTAAAAATACTCAAAAAACAAAGATAGCACAAGAAAATGCACCCTCTCTTTTAAAGTCTTCTTCCTTAGAATCCACACAAGAGCAGCAAGCAGAAGAATCTGTGCAAGAGCAGGATTTTGAGGATTTGCTTGAGAAAGCAAAGCTTGTGCTTAATAAGCTTAATACCCAAGAAATTACACTTAAAGAATCCCTTGCTCTTTATGAGCGCGGTATGCAAAGCCTCAAAAGCGCAGAAGAAATTTTAGAGCAAGCAAAGTTGCGCTATCAAGAGTTCAAAGATTAGATTCTATGGAGCTTATTGCTTATATTACCCAACCCAATAATGTTGCTGTATTCTTACTTTTACTCGCACGATTTAGCGGAGTCTTCGCGTTTTTTCCTTTTTTTGATAATCAACTTATTAGTATTAATGTGCGTGCAGCAATGGTTTTTTTTATGAGTGTGGCATTTTTCCCTCTAGCAAGCACACATCTGCCAGATATGAGTATGGTAGAATTTATGATTGCTGCTTTATTTGAGATAATGTTGGGCTTTATCGCCTCTATTTGTTTGCAAATTGTATTTGCAATGTTGAGTTTTGGTGGAGAGCTTATTAGCTTCACTATGGGGCTTACAATGGCAAGTGCGTATGATCCTGTAAGTGGCGCACAAAAACCCATTATCGCACAGCTCATTGCTATTTTGGCTCTGCTCATTGCCCTTAGCCTTGATTTTCACCACACTATTTTTCTTATTATTTCTCATAGTCTCAATGCCACACCACTTGGAAGCTTTGTCTTTGAGCCAAAGAGTGTGGGTTATTTTGTCAAGGCTTTTGGCAATATCTTTGCCGTTGGATTCTCTATGGCTTTTCCTATTTTGGCGATTATTTTGCTCTCTGATGTGATTTTTGGTATGATTATGAAAACTCACCCCCAATTTAATCTCCTTGCTATTGGTTTTCCTGTGAAAATCGCCATTGCTTTTATCGTGTTACTTTTTACCATTTCTACGATTATCTTTACATTCAAAAATGAGTTAAAAAATGCGTTTCTTGCAGTGGGTAAATTATTTTTGGGGCAGTAGATGCGAATTAAATTGTTAAAAGATTCTAGATACTAAGTTTTTATGTTTTATTTGTATTTATAAATGTGTCAAAATCTCACTTTGCACAAGCATTACATAACAAATCGTGCCACAAATAATACTCACTGCGGGAATCTTCAAGCAAAGATGCACGAATGTAACTACACATACAGAAATAATTTCATTTAAGCCATAGGGAGATTGGCTCAAATCCATATCCTTAAGGCAATACACAATAAGCATTGCAATAATTGCGCTTGGCAGAACCTTGCCTAAAAAAATAATATACGCAGGAGTAGATTTTGCAAAAATAAGAAAAGGCAAACATCTACTTAAAAGTGTATTTAAGCCAATAAGCGCAACAAGTGCGATTGAGTGTAATATTTCATCTGGACTCAAATGACCTCCTTTTGAGGCTTAGCACAATGCAGATTCCAACAAGTGAGGGGAGCAAAAAATGCTCTGTACCAAAAATGCACAAACACACAAGGCTTACGATAATACCAATAAGCGCAGGAGCGCGCATTGTTTTATTGCGCCATTGCTCGATAAAAATCACTACAAAAATCGCACTTATCACAAAATCTAGCCCCTTTGGATCAAAACTAAGCTTTGATCCAAGCCACGCCCCAAGCACACTGCCTACAATCCAATAGATTTGATTAAGAAAAGAAATAAAAAAATCAAACCATTGCCTATCTACCCCCTCTTTTGGCTTTTTAAGATTGAGAAGAGCTAAAGTTTCATCAGTGAGGGAGTAAATCATATAATAAGACTTTTTGCCCATTTTTTTGAAACGTTCAAGCATACTGATAGCATAGAAAATTTGTCGCGCATTAATCATTGAGACGACTAAAAAACTCTCCCATAGCCCCACGCCACTTGCCATAAGCCCCACGCTCACAAATTGTGTCGTGCCTCCATAAATCACTACACCCATTGCAAGCGCCCATAACACGCCATAGCCTGATTTTTCAAGCAAAATACCAAAGACGCTCCCCATAAAGACATAGCCAAGCATAATAGGAATCGTATGCGGAAAGGCATCTTTGAGTGCGGGGAGAATATGCGAGGGCATTTTACATTCTTGTTTGCGCTTTGATACCAAGCAAAGAAAGCCCGAGTGTGAGGCTATGGCTTACGATTTTTAGCACATAAAGATAGCTATCTTGCTGTGGGCTTTGCAAGATTTTATGTGCATTATAAAATCCGTGCAAAGTGGCGGCGAGATTCTTTAAATACTCGCATATTTTTTGAATCTCCCTATCGCGGAAGCTTGATTGTATAATATGAGGGAGACAAAGGGATTCAAACAAAAGCATTTTTGCATCATCATTAAGATGTAAATCTTCTTGCAAGATATGAAAATCCTGCATTTTCACTCCGGCTTTTTCAAAAAGTGTGTGGATTCTTGCATTGGCATAATTGATATAATAAATGGGATTGCTTGAATCTTGTTTGGAAAGAGTCTCAATATCAAATTCAAGATGGGTATCAGGTTTTTTAGAGAGGAAAATAAAACGCAACGCATCAGCGCCAATATCCTCTAGCACATCTTTCATTAGGATAAAATTCCCCGCGCGTTTGCTCATTTTATAGGGCTGTCCGCCTTTAAGGAGGCTTACCATTTGAGAAAGCAACACTTCTAGGCGATTTTCATCATAGCCTAAAAAATGAATAGCAGCCTTTACACGCGCGATATAGCCGTGATGATCTGCACCCCAAATATTAATATAATGCGCAAAATTTCTATCAAACTTGTTTTGATGATAAATAATATCGCCGGCAAGATAGGTTGGTTCACCATTTTCGCGCACAAGCACACGATCTTTCTCATCTCCTAATTGTGCAGAAGCAATCCATACTTTACCCTCGCTCTCATATATACCATTGTGGGCTTTGAGGGAGCTTAGTGTATTGTCCCAACCAGCATAGAGGGCTTTTTCACTTACAAAATAATCAAAGACAATGCCTACTTGTGCAAGATTTGCCTTAATCTCTTCAAGCATTGCATTTTTACCAAACTCTGCAAGGCGCGCGATAATATGAGATTCTGCAGAATCAATGTTATGTGAAGCGTTTGTTGTATCTAATTTTTTTGTGCAAGATTGAAAAATCTCGCGTCCAAAATGCTTTTCACATTCTCTTGCTAAATCAATGATGTATTCGCCTTTGTAGTAACTCTCGGGATAACTTACTTGCTCTTTGAGTATGTGTTCGCGTCCTGCTAAGAGGATTGAAAGCCCAAGCATTTGAATCTGCGCTCCGGCGTCATTGATGTAGTATTCTGTGCAAATATCATAGCCTAGAAATCGCCCCACACGCGCTAAAGCATCGCCATAGACTGCACCCCTTGCGTGTCCTATATGAAGAGGACCGGTAGGATTAGCACTCACAAATTCAAGCAAAATACTTTCTTTTGTATGCTTTGGATTTGTGCTTGTATTTGAATCTGCGGCGCTTTGGGTATGAGCGAGTGCGCTTTGGGCGAGATATGGCTGCGCTTTTTGGTATAAAAAAGTAGAAGAAAGGCTTAGATTCACAAAGCCATTTTGCACCTCCACCCTCTCAAATGCCTCACAAGAGGCAAGATTCTCTGCTAATGCTTGGGCTATTATCATAGGATTTGTTTTTTTTATTTTCGCAAGGCTAAAGGCAAGAGGTGTTGCAAGATGCCCCAAATCTTTATTTTTTGGTCGCTCTAATACAATAGAGGCATCTTCAGTAATGCCACTTGCTTGTGCGAGAAGGGCTTTAATGTATTGATACATTAAGCCTCTTGCTTATTGGCTGTATCTTGCTGTGGGTTATTTTGGGTAGCGTTAGTTTGTTTGATATGAGCAGGGTTTTGCTCACCCTGTGCATTTTGCGCATTTTCCTCTTCATCATCTTTAACGGCTTTTTTAAAGTTTTTGATACCACTTCCTAAGCCTTTGGCGAGCTCGGGGATTTTTTTTGCACCAAAAAGAAGCACAACGATAAGTAAAATAAGCAGTAATTGCCAAATACCAGGGGGCGACATCATATCTCCTTTGTAAAAAATGAGGGTATTATACCAAAAGTTTTACATAAATATTATATTTGGGTGTGCCATTTGCTAAGTATCTCACTAAAACGCTCAATTTGTTGATATTTGAGTGAGCGGGCAATAGCAATAATGGCTTGTGTGGCAATATGAATATCATCATTAATCAGCACATAATCAAAAGATTGCAAATGCTGCATTTCATTATAAGCCTTTTCGAGGCGATATTCAATCATTTGCGCCTCATCAGTGCCGCGTGCAATGAGACGCTCTTTAAGAATCTTCTTAGTTTTTGTGGTGATAAAAACCGATTTGGCAAAATCCCCAAAATGTGCTTTGATACTTTGATGTCCTTGCACATCGACATCAAAAAGCACAATCTTATCTGCTGCAAGAGCAGATTCTACGGGCTTGAGCGAAGTGCCATAAAAATGAGTATGCACCTCCGCCCATTCCAAAAATACATTATTTTTAATATCTTGCAAAAACTGCTCTTTATCCACAAAATGATAATGCACCCCCTCAATCTCTCCCTCACGCTTTTTGCGCGTAGTTGTGGAGATAGAAAAATATATATCGGGGATTGCATCTTTAAGGGCTTTAGTGAGTGTGCTTTTGCCACAACCACTTGGACCTGAAATAATCAGCACCGCGCCCTTGCTCATTTACTTTTATCTTTAAAGCTAATATTAATTGTTACTTCAAGTCCATCAAGCATAGATTTAAAATTATCGCTATGGAGGCTTGTAATGCTGCTTTGAACAGAATTTGCGATGATATTTTTCACAAATTCTTGTGAGGTTTCGCCATTAGATTTTTGCTCTATTCCATCTTCTTGTTTTGTAACATCAAGTGCTTGCTCTTGAGAATCTTGCGCCATAGATTCATCTGCTTCACTAAGCTCATCTTGCCCTATATCTGCCAATTCCTCGCCTTCTACCTCTTCGCCTAGAGCGTGGGCGACATCAGGCTCTTTGAGTGAATTAAAGTCCTCATTGCCTGATTGCTCATCAAGCGCATTGAGTGCTTGGCTTACCTCACTCACTTGCTCTTTATCAAGCACTGGCGGGGTGGATTCACCCTCTTCTAGCATATCATCTATATTTTCTTCTGCTTCAGTTTGGGCTTCTTCTGCATTTGCCTCATCTGTTGCTTCTGGCTCTGCTTTTATCTCACCCTCTCCTAAATCCTCTAATTCCTCACCTAGCGCATCAAGGGTGTCAGTCTCGCTTGGCATATCAGATTCTACATTTTCTACATCTGTACTCGCTTCTTCTGCTGTATCTCCTGCTGCCTCATCTAGTTCTGCACCTATATCGCCTAGTTCTCCCTCTAGTGTATCCTCGCTTGATTGAGTAGGAGTAGGGGAAGATTCACCCTCACTCTCTGTATCTAATGCAGGTATATCCTCATAATTTA
>NZ_JAFLSB010000012.1 GCF_022511165.1 Helicobacter sp.
ATTAGGCACGCCGCCAGCGTTCACTCTGAGCCAGGATCAAACTCTCCAAAAGAAAATGGAGAGTTGCATTCAATAGTAGAAGCAAACTCTCCAAAAAGTATTAGAGAAGCTTGAGCCAAAATAAAATCATAATGGCACAAACTCTCTAAACAAGGAGTTAAACAAAAAAGTTTATAAACTCCATTTATGGAGAATAAACTAATGGCATAACTCCATAAATAAAGCAAACTCTATATACATTTGGTATGTATTAAAGTCAGCTCTTCTTAAAGTTAAAGTTTGTCCTTCTCTTAGTGTTTTTCTATCACAAAGACTAGAGTTTGTAGATTTTATGTTTATAAAATTATAAAAACAAAATCCACTCAAAGTCATATTGAGTTGTAAGAATTAAACTAAGAAAACAAGTTTTTATTCTCTCTTGTATCAAAGAAATAAAACACTTCTTTTCTGCTTGGATGTCAAAGATCATACCAAATATAATCAGCCAAATAACTCTAAGCTCTCTTAAAAGCTAATAAACATTGATTATATTGATAAAGAACAGCCATAAGAATACTTTTATCTTTATTGATAGTTTTTAGGCATAAGTGTATGGTTTTAGTGTGTGAAAAAAACAAAAACCTCAAATAGCGAAAAACCTACAAGAATAGACAGAAGCTCATCAAATGGGAGTGAAATACTACATAATCAGGGCTTAAAGTAGGCTTAAGAGTAGATATGTTTGTAGGCTGATTTCCAACGTTTATGAAACCAAAACCAATCTTCAGGCTTAGCTCTTATGGCTTGCTCTATAATATATGCTTGAGCCTGTGTCGCTTCTTGTATATCCACTGCGCTCTCTTTGCTCTTAGCACAATAAATGGGCGGATAAAAACGCACCTCAAAGCTTTTGTAATCTTTATTGATACTAATCATCACCGGCACAATCCCCACATCAAAACGTCTTGAAAGCACAGAGGCAATAGTCGTATGTGTGGCTTTCTTACCAAAAAAATCAACCCATATCCCCTCGTTTTCAGAAATATTCTGATCAATAAGAATCCCCGCAACTGCATTATCACTGCTATAAAGCTTCAACAAATGCTTAAAGGCACCCTTTTTATCAATAAATTTGACTTTTTGTAATTCTCTCCTTGCAATAATCATTTGATTAATCGCATTAAAAGGTGTTAAGCGCCCTAAAGAAGCTGTATTGCACCACTTATAGCGAGGAGGTAAAATGCTTGCCATAGCTTCCCAATATCCATAATGTGCCGAAACAAGAACCGCGCCCTTATCTTTTTCTAATGTGTCTAAGAAATAATGCTCATCAACAAAAGAAAAAAGCGGCTCGTATTTCTCTTGAGGAATAAAAGGTAATCGTATAGTCTCAAGTATAACAAACGCAAAATTATCATAGCAAGTCTTTATGATATGGCATTTTTGTTCCTTGCTCATTTCTTCACCATATACAAAATCCAAATTTGCCTGTGCGTCTTTAAATCTCCTCCTATCAAAAATTCTCATCACAAAAGCCAAAGACTTAATATGCCACAAAAA
This sequence comes from Helicobacter sp., assembly GCF_022511165.1. Classification (GTDB taxonomy): domain Bacteria; phylum Campylobacterota; class Campylobacteria; order Campylobacterales; family Helicobacteraceae; genus Helicobacter_C. The sequence goes on from NZ_JAFLSB010000012.1 coordinate 1,540, forward strand.
CAACCAGTGAGGCATTTTAGCAAGATAGAATCCTAAAGTATTGGCTATGATTTGAACGATTTTTGCCCAAAAATTCATTTTTTGCCCTCGCTTATAGCTTTGAGTATATCCCTTGCACTCGCACAAATCGCACTTGGGTTGATATGTGCAATAGAAAAATCATCTTTTTTATAGCTTGGATTCTCGCTCCCGTATAAAAAGCGATTATAGGGACTATTGAGCGCGAATCTTTGAGGGGGGGTATTACCATAGAGGCTAAGAGAGGCTCTTTGCATTGCCCACGCTAAATGCGTAACACCCGTATCCCCGCCAATAACTAAATCCACTTTTTGCATCAAAGCCTTAAGTATATCCATTGAGAGCAGAGGCAAGAGAATCACGCGCTCTTGCATAGCAAATTGCTCCTTGATATAATGCGCCTTATTTGTGCTATGATGTAGGAGCAAAAAGCGCACATAGGGATTTGTATCTAAAAGTTCTTGAATAACTTGCACAAATAAATCTGGCGGGTAGCTTTTAGATTCTAAACTCGCCTCAAGCACAAGTAATACATACAGGCAATGCCCCTTGTGTGCTTCTGCTTGCGCCTTTAATTCTACCAAGATATGTTCAATTTGCTCTTGTGCTTCCTTGCTCACACCAAAAGCTTTGGCACGAGAAGCGTAAAATGTCTCGCTCTCTTCTTGTTCTATCCCAAGTGCAGCACTTACAAGCGTGAGGTTGCGCTTTAAAATATGCTCACTATAAGGTATATGCACCTTATGTGTGTAGCACACACTTGCCACAGGCTCTTTGATAGAATCCCAAGCAAAACCCCAAAATTCATTTTTTTTAAGCATTGCTCCACAAAGGGCGGATTTGATTAGCCCCTGCATATCAATAAGTTTATCACAAGATTGCATATCTTTAAGCTGCTGTCTAATCTGTGGAAGTGCGCTGATACCACCCTTTTTAAGATTAATGCTTATAAGATTATCAATGCAAGGGCTATTCTCTAATATCGCAGCAAACATACTATCTACAATCCAATGCAAACACACACCTTGTGGATATATCTGTTGTAAATATGCTTTTACAAAAGGAAGAACGCACGCTCCAACAATCACATCACCCAAGCTTGAAAGGCGCAAGAAAGCAATATTTATAGGGGGGTGCTGTGCTTTCACTTCATTTTCCCCTAGATTCGGACAAACTCGATATGCAAAGGCTCAGGCTGATGAAGTTTTGTGATATTTTCTCGTGCAAGATACAAATCTGTGCTTGTGTAAATTTTTAAAGTTTTAGGCTTAATGTATTCATAACGAATCTGCGCATTCCCTTCACTGCGACAAATCGTCTCTGCAAGGGCAAGCATAAAGCTAAGCCACTGCAAACTAAGTAACTTTGGCATCATATCACTTATATGCCTAATGCTTTCATCTTGCGGAATCTTTTTTCCGCTATATTCTACAAGCAAACAAACACTCATTCGCTCTGTGTGCGAGAATCCATACTCTAGGGCATTAAGCAAAAAATACGACCCGTGATGCCCTGCATTATAAAAATTAAGAATCCGCCCAATGCTTGAGAGATATGAAGCAATATGAAGGAGTTTTTTGCACTGCTCATCAAGCTTGTGCATAGGAAAAAGAGCATCAAAAATCTTCAAAGATTCTCTGCGAGTCATCTCCGCATATCTCTTATCAAGCATAAAACGATCTTCTATCGCGCCAATGGAGGGATTAATGCCCTTAGGAAAAGTATTTTTATGTCCGCGCAGCAAATCGCTCAAATACACACCCTCACGCACACCTACACCACTTGCCACAATCTCTTTTGTATGAAAATGTGCAAGAAACATCTGCAAAATCAGCGCGCCACTACGAATATTATCGATTCTATCTGGTGGCACACCAATATCTGCAAGTTTATCTAATGGCGTATATGATACTTTTTCAAAAAATTTCATATTTTGCATAACATCAATTTCATAGCCGTGTATTTCCTCAATCGCATATTTTTTATTCTTCATAATCATTTTTGCCAAAGCGCGTATTGTGCCTCCCACGCCAAAAACACGATGATGCTTAAAATGCGGAGGAATATTTTTGAGTTGATTTTGTATGAAAGCAACCGCCCCTTTTATGTTATTTTTTTTATCAAAAAAAAGTTCTTTGAGGCGAATAGTCCCAATATCAAGCGAAATCAAATCAATAATCTTCCCCTCTTGTATCAGCGCGCATTCCGTGCTACCACCGCCTATATCAATCGTGATTCCATCTTTGTAATGTGAGAGATTAGCACAGGCTATACCCCCATAAAGTGCCTCCTTTTTGCCATCAATCACTTTTACTGAAAGCGCACACTCCCGCCTTGCCCTCTCCACAAATACAGACGCATTTGGCGCATCACGTAATGCAGAAGTCGCTACACAAAAGATTTTGCGACTTTTATGAGCTTTGGCGATTTGGACGAATTCTTTAAGGGCGCAAATAGCACGATCCATTGGGGCTTTGCCTAAAACCCCCCCAGATTGATAGCAACCCTCCGAAATACGCACTTTGCTTTTGGTTTCGTAAATCAAATGAAAAGCAAAACGCGAGGTTTTGCGGTAGATTGCCATACGAGCAGAATTTGAGCCAATGTCAATAACAGAAGTAATTTTTGACATTATTCCCCTTTTTGAAACATTTCAAACTTATACTTTAGCTCCTCGATGCTCTCAATATTATCAGGATCAGGCACAATCGCATCTACTGGGCATACAGATAAACAACTTGGCTCATCATAGCTCCCTACGCATTCAGTGCATATATCTGGGTCAATACTATAAATAGGATCCCCCTCCTCAATCGCACCATTAGGGCATTCCTCCGCACAAGAATCACAAGCAATACATTCATTATTAATCATCAAAGCCATTTTCTACTCCTAAAAAATATATGTTGCGATAAAACTACGATAAAATTTTGTATTAAAGCTAAATATCAGTTAAGCTTAACTTAATTTATGATTTTTAATCTCTAATCCATACATCAACCCCATATTCATCAGGGTGATTAGTGGCAATAATTTGTGTATTTGGCACAAGAGAGAGCAGTTCTTTAAAATAATCTTGAGGGATAAAAAGCATAGTTGCGCCACTAAAAATTGCCTTTTTTAATTCATCTTTGTTACTTACTGCAACTATCACATCGCATTCAAGTCGCCACGCAAAATGCAATAATTCTTTGAGTGTTTTGCCCTCTATGGGCGCAGCAGGGATAAACAGCATATCCGCACCAAAGAGAGCGGATTCTAGAATTTGATAAGATTCTAGAAATATATCTGCATAGATAATAGGCAAAGTGCTATGTCGGCGCAAAAGTGAAATAGATTCTAAAAGAAGCATATGCTCTTGCAAATGCGCACGCGAAGAGGTATATTGAGGGATAAAATCAAGCATATAAGCATCAAAATTGCCCGGCGCATTTTCTTCAAGCTTTGCACATTCATAAAGCAAAGAACTCCCCTCTATATGAGATTCTAAAATTATTCTTTTTGCTATTTTAGGGAGATAATGTGAATCTTGTGGGCAAGATGATGCAAAGGAAGTATAATGCTGTGTTTGTTCTTTGGATATTGATGTCTTTATTTGTGATACATCATTTTGTGCTTCATTTTGCATTTGACGCGCAAAAAAATCAGCCCTTATGCGCGGTAAATACGGACTATAAGCTAATGTGCGCCCTAATGTATCAAAATCTATGCTTGCTTTGCGCATCTTTAGATTTTCTTTTGCACACAAAAGCGCTTCCTTGCTCACCTGCCCTAATATCATATTTTCTTTTTTCATTTCCCTTTTTGCGTCCTTAAAATATTTTTTATATCATTTCTACCATTTATTCTATATGTTTTAATTCTGCATATTTTTGCGATTATACCCTAAGAATCCTTACCTCCAAACCTTAAGCCCCAATCTCCCAAATAGCCACACACAAGCACTCATTTAATATATTTGCTTATAATCACAAGCAATCTGCTCCGCTTTTACCTTATAAGCCTTGCAGATTCTATTCAACGCACCTTAAGGATTCTTTTGTGATACAATGCGCAATGATTGGTTATGGTTATTGGGGACGCAATGTCGCAAAAGCCTTGTTTCATAGCACACATTTTTGTCTTGTTAGTATTTTTGATAATGACAAAAATGCACAACAAGAAGCTTTACAAGATTATCAAGCCTTGCTCCAAAATCCACCAAAAGCCTTGCAAAAACACATCAAGCCATCTCTTATCATATATGAGAGCTATGAGGCAATTTTGCACGATAGCAAGATTGAGGCAATTTTTATCATCACGCCTCCGCACACACATTTTGCTCTTGCCAAAGCTGCCTTAGAATCTGCCAAACACACCTTTGTAGAAAAGCCTCTTACCACGCAAAGCTCACAAGCAAGGGCGCTCTATGAGTTGGCAGATTCACAAAATGTGCAACTCTATTGCGACCATATTTTTTTGCACTCCCCTGCAATTATGTATCTTAAATCCCACATACAAAGCTTTGGGGAGATTGTTTATATTAACGCGCGGCGCATTAATTTGGGGCTTTTTCAAAGCAATGTCGATGTGATTTGGGATTTGGCGATTCACGATTTAAGCATTATTGATTATCTTGTGGGGCTACATATTGAGGAAGTTTCTACTTTTGGGGCAAAATATCTCAATTATCCAAATGATGCTCTTGCTAATATCAATCTCCGCTTACATAATGGCATCATCATTACGCTTAATCTCTCGTGGTTAAGCCCTATTAAAGTGCGTGAGATGATTATTGGTGGGAGCAAAAAAACAGCTATTTATGATGAGACAAAACGCGATAAAATCACGCTTTTTGATACCGGTGTAGTGATAAAAGATACTTTTGATAAAACAAGCCTCTATCAAAAAATGATTGAATATAAGCTTGGTGAGCAGTTTAGTCCCACCTTGCCCCAAAGTATGCCACTTGATAATTCTATTGCTCATTTTGCTGCTTGTATTAGGGGTAAAAATAAAGAATCTAAAAACGATAAAGCCCACGTGTTGCGAGTGATTGAAGCCATAGAGCGCATCAGTTTGGCAAAGATTCCACTATGCTAAAACTCATTTGTAATATTTCTTTATGCGATGTGATGTAGGCATTAAGCTCTGCTAAGGTAAGTTTGCTTATTTGTTCAAGCTCTTTTTTATGATAATCTAAGGGCAATCCCTTAAAATAATTCATAAATTTTGTATTTAAGCGCGAAGTGAGTTTTTCCTCTCGCAATGGCTCACTGCCGAGCAAAAATGCCTTTGCCGCACTTAATTCCTCCTCTGTTGCACCCTTTGCAATAAAATTATTGACTACTTCTTTAACGACATTTATTGCCTCATCTTTATTTTCAAGTTTTGTTTGCAAATGCCCACTCGCATAATCCGCTGCACCACCCACACTAATATATAAAGAAGCCGAATAAGCAAGTCCTCTTTTGACGCGCACTTCTTCCATTATGCGTGAGCCAAAGCCACTCCCACCGAGTATAAAACTCATTACTTTTGCAATATAATTTTTCTCTTTATCTTTCACATCAAAGGGTGCGCCAAAATAAATAAAGGCTTGTTCTGTGCTTTTTTGCACAACCATAGAATCTGCCTGCTTTGCCACTTCAAAATGCAGCTTTTGCTTTGCTTCTCCAAGGGGGAGAGACTGCAGGGTATGGGTGAGTTTTGCTTTTATTTTTTCTTCTTGCATATCTCCACCAGCAACAATAATAAGACGATTAAGAACAAGATTGCGTGCTAAAAAATCTTCAACATCTTTAAGCTTTATAGATTCTACACTTGCCTTATCTCCACTCAAAGGAATCGCTAAAGGTGTGCCTTTAAAAAGAATCTTATTGAGATTTTTTTCTGCTACATCATCAAAATCGCTCTCATCTCGTGCAAGCTTGCTAAGACTTAAAGCCCTCACTTTTTCAAGACTCTCTTGGGTAAGATTTGGACCACTTAAAAGCATTGCAAGAAGGCGCAAACTCTCATCTTCAAACTCCTTCAAATAAGATATATCAAATCTCAAAGTCTGCAGTCCCGCACTTGCATACAAATCGATAGCCTTGCTCTCTAATTTATCTGCAAATGCCACACTCCCTAGCTCTTTTGTGCCTTCATTAAGAATCCTTGCACTTATAGAAGCAAGTCCTGCAATCTCACTATCCGCACTCCCTCCCATAAATACAAGCTCTATGCTGCCCACAGGGAGATGTGTGTTTTGCTCAAAAATAAATGGCACCTGCACATTGTGTATGTTAATATACTCCACTTTGTTTGTATTCTTTTGCGCTTTGCTCATATCATAATTCTTTAGCTCTACCCCATTTTTATTCTGCGCACCCATAGCATCTCCTACACATAATATCAACATCGCAAAATATACACAAACACGCCTCATTCATATCGCTCCAAAATCTCATAAGCCGTATTGCGCTTAGCAGGGAGTGAACCAATATCTTTTATAAGCGTTATCATCTCTTGGGCATTCATAGAATTACACACACCCGCGGAAGAGACAACATTTTCCTCCATCATTGTACTCCCTAAATCATTTGCACCAAAAAGCAAAGCGAGTTGCCCGATATATGAGCCTTGCGTAACCCAAGAGCTTTGGATATTCTTAAAATTATCAAGATAGATTCTACTACAAGCCAAAAGGCGCAAATATCGATTTGAAGAGGCTTTATGGATGTGTGGCATTTCTTTTTGTAAGGGAGTATTATCTGGCTGAAAACTCCATAAAATAAACGCCCTAAACCCACCAAATTCATCTTGCAAATCACGCAATACTCGCCAATGTGCGACAATATCCTCATCATCTTCAACACTGCCAAACATCATTGTAGCCGTGCTTTTCATACCAATACGATGCGCCTCCCTATGCACTTCTAACCATTCTTTAGTATCAAGCTTTTTAGGCGCAATAATATCTCTTACTCTATCGCTTAAAATTTCAGCTCCTGCTCCGGGTATGGAGGAAAGCCCTGCTTTTTGCAGTCTTTGCAACACTTCTGGAATAGAGATTTTAGATACTTTTGCAATATAATTCACTTCAATCGCTGAAAAGCCGTGAATGGTAATCATAGGGTATTTTTGTGCGATATGTGAGACAAGCTCTTCATACCATTCTATTTTGAGTTTAGGATGCACCCCACCTTGAAAGAGAATCTGCGTGCCACCAATAGCTAGAAGTTCATCAATTTTTTTATCAATTTCTTCAAAACTCAAAATATATACGCCATCTTCACCTACTTTGCGTTTGAAAGCGCAAAACTTGCAATCCACCCAACAAATATTGGTGTAATTGATGTTTCTATCAATGACAAAGGTTGTAATATTTTCAGGGTGAAGATGCGTTTTTATCGCACTCGCCCTCATTCCTAGCTCACGCAAAGATGCGTTTTTCATTAAATCCAAAATCTCTTCATCACTTATGCGCTGTGTTTGTGGTGCATTGCTCATTCTTGCTCCTTTAATATGAAATCTTAGAATCTCGTTCCCATTGTGAATTCAAAACGTGATGTTCTGTCATTAGGCTGAGGATTGATGGGTTGAGGGAATACAAGCACAATAGGTCCCATAGGACTTATCCATTCAATCGCTGCACCCCAAGAAGAGCGTGTGGTATCACTCAAATCATTCATTCCTATCATTCCATAATCTGCAAAAAGGGCTAAACGCATTTGTGCTTTCTCTAATATGCCATAGCTTAATTCCACAGAATGCGTCATCATATAATTCCCCCCGATACGAATCCTCCCGCTAGGGTCTCTAGGGGTAAGTGAGCTGACTTGATAGCCTCTCACGCTTGAAATACCCCCCATATAAAACTTTGAGGTAATAGGCACATAGCCGTGCTCAAAAATCGCCCCCGCCTGTGTTTTATAACGTGCAATCAAATCAATCCCAAAGAGGGATTTGAGATGATAATACAATGCCATTTTGCCATAAACTTTGGTATATTTTTCATCTCCACCAACCCCAGCATATTCCACATACGCCGAGATAATCGCCCCATTTTTAGGGAAATAGTAATCATCAGTGTTATCAAAGTAAATGCCCGGAGAAATAGCAGATTTCAGCGGTCTATCAATGGTAAGATAGGTTTTATAGATTTGCTCTAAAGTACTATCGTAAAAATCCACCACACGCGTAGTAGAAATCGTATAGCCAAGAGAAGCCCTCAAAGTATTTGTGAGCAATCGCCCCGCGGTAATCGTGCTTCCTGTGGTTTGCTCCCTATAGTCCCAATTCCAATACAAAGAGTGAAACACACTTGCAGAAAGGCTATATTGGGAATCAAGCACGCGAGGGTTACTCAAAGTGAGATTGACTAATTGCCTACGATAGCTCCAATCCGCATAAAGCTGCCCACTTTGCCCGGTGCCAAAAAGATTGCGTTCTCTAATAGAAGCATTAACCATTAGCTTATCATAGCTCCCATAGCCTAAACCAAACATCAACTCGCCTGTGCGTGCCTCCTCAAGACTCACAAGCAAATCCATAGAATCTTCGCTCACTCTTCGCTCATCAATTTGCACTTTATTAAAATAACCAAGCCTTCTTAATGCGTTTTCAGATTCTTTAAGAAAGGAGAGTTTGTAGGTATCGCCCGGTGCCAAAAGCAGTTCACGCCGTATGATTCTATCGGCGGTGCGTGTATTTCCAGAAATAATCACATCATTAATCTTAACTTTCTGTCCTACTTGTATGATATATAGCACCTTGACTTCTGCATTTTGTGCATCTTTGTCTAAATCAGGATTCACGCGCACAAAAGCATAGCCCAAATCAGCAATTTTTTGGCGGATATTTTCCACATCTTCGCGCACTTCCTCGATATTAAAATATGTATTTTTTTTGACTTTAAGAATCTTCCTTAGCTCCGTTTCTTCAATCACAGGCACTTGCAAGATAATAGAAATACCAGAAACCTTATACCTCTCCCCCTCGCTAATTTTGTAATATAAATTTGCGCTATAATCGCTAAAATTCGCATCCAAAAAGGCTTGAGAAACGCTCGCATCTAAGAATCCTTTGCGCATATAGGCATCTTGGATTCTTGCATTATCATATTCTAAATCCGCTAATTTGAGCTTGCCATTATTGCGCCCCCATAGCCAACCCATAAATTGCTTTTGCCTATTTGCGCTTAGCTCCTCTAACTCTTTGACTTTAAGCTTTTCTCGCCCGTCATAAGTGGCATTTTTGATAATAATATTCTCGCCTTGATTGACATTAAAAATAATCGCATACGCGCTATCATCGCCGACTTTATCAATAGTAGTCTCCACCACCGTGCCATAATAGCCCTGATATTCTAAAATCGTGCGTATAATGGTTTTTGCGCGTGAAAGTTTTGTCTCATCATAACTATCACCCTTTTTAATGCCTATTTGAGAATAAAGTGTTTCTTTCTCTTGCTCACTTCCATAGCCTTTAATCTCCACACTTGCTATTTTTGGCTTCTGCCTCACATAAAAAGTCAAAATCCCTTGCTTAAAGTCCGCATATACATCTTCAAAATAGCCTTGTGAGTAAAGCGCAACCACTGCCTTATCAATTTTGGCAATATCAGGCTTATCTCCGCTCTTAATGCCCACAATCTCATCGGCAAGGACATTTGAAATAGCATTCAAGCCTTCATATCTTATTTCTTTTACTTCGCCAATCTCTTTAGCATATAATAGATTAAAACATAAAAGCACGCATAAAAAGATTTTTTTCATTAAATCCCTTGAATCTTGCTAAAATAAAATACAACATAAACGCGCGATTATATTAAAACTTATCTAACATACCAACAAATTCCGCGCAAAATGCGCTAACCCACAAAGGCTTATAAAAATTTCTGCAAGGTATTCGCGTGAGCCATAAATGCTTCAAGCCCATTATAATCATCATTTTCTAAGAGATGCTTTGCCTCATCAAATTTAGCTTGAAAATGCGCCATTGCTTCAAGCACATTGGCTTTATTTTGCTTAAAAACATCTTTCCACATTAATGGTGAGCTTTTTGAGATTCTGCTCATTGAGCGGAATCCTCCTCCAACAAGTGCGAGAATGGTTTGTGGATCTTCTTGAGCTAAAGTCGCATTAGCAAGGGCATAACTAATAATATGTGGCATATGTGAAATAAGTGCAATATGTTTATCGTGTTCTACGGAGGACATTTTAAGAATCTTCATTCCAATGCCAATAAAAATATCTTTTGCAATCTCAACTTGATATGTGCCACTTTGCCCCACATCTGTAAGAATAACAATGCCATTTTTATAAAGCTCACCAAAGGCTGCTTTTGGTCCAAAAAATTCCGTGCCGCACATAGGGTGCGCACCAACAAAATTTGCCCTTAACCAAGAGGGAAGGCTTGAGAGGATTTGCACCTTTGCCCCACCCACATCAATGAGTGTTGTCTTTTGCCCTATCATATCAGGCTTAAGAGTGTTTATAAGCTCAATAATACCATCAACAGGCACACTCAAAAATACAACATCGCATTGCCATACCTCATTTAATTCCACACATTCATCAACCAAGCCTAGATTCAAAGCTTGTTGGGCGTGTATGGGATTATTATCATAACCCAAAATGCGCGTGATAGGTGTGTTATTGATTTGCTTAAGCTCTTTGAGTGCTAGCCCCATAGAGCCACCCATAAGCCCCAAGCCTATGATTGCTATTTTCATTTCTGCTCCTTTTGTTTTGATGATTGCTGCCAAAGTTTTACTATACTTGCAAGAAATACACACGCACTCTCGCTACGCAAAATACCACTATGATTTAAACTTAGAATCTTATCACATTGTGTTCGCTCTTGTGAGCTAAATCCTCCCTCTGCTCCAACCATTATCCTTATTTCATTTTCTGCTTTTTTATAGAAAATCTCACCTAAGTTTTCAAAAGATTCTAGTGATTTGGGCTTAAAAGTGCATATATCTTCCCCACCAAAATCAAAGGCATAAAAGGGTGCATAAAGCTTATATATCTCATCAAAACTCTTATATACTTCAAGCTCCATTAACGAATCTCGTCCGCATTGCTGACAGGATTGTATAAGAATTTTGCGCATTCTCTCAAGTGAAAGCTTAAATTGTCGTTGCGAAAATTGCGCATAAAAAAAGCTAATGCGCCCCACGCCTAGCTCATTAAGCATAGGAAGTGTTTTTTCGATGATTTTTGGCTCAATCACTGCCCAAAGCAAATGAAAAAAAAGTGGAGAATCTTGATAGGATTTATTTGATAAGGTGCTTATGGGAAGCAAGGAATCTGTGCTTTTTTTGCCAAAATCTAGCTCTACAATCGCATATTTTTTTTGCACCTGTGCTATGGTATAGACATAAAGGCATTTATCTTGCAGATTACGCATATTTAGCTTATCGCCAATTTGGAATCTGCGCACTTTAAAAAGATAATTAAAATCTTCATCACTGAGCTTAAGAGGGGATTCTCCAGCATTTTGATGATACAAAAATTGCATTAGGCAAACCACAAAAGTAAGGCAAAAAAGACTAAATCAAGTATGTAAAGTATTTTGGAAAATCTCACATAACTTTGCATTGCGGCAAGATTAGTGCGTCTAGCGACTTTTAGAATCTTTATACGAAATATCTCCCCCACCAACACAAAAAGACAAAAAGTAATCATTCCAATGAGACTAAGACTTAGCTCAATATGCCCAAATGCCCATAGATTCACGCCACTTAGCACCGCCACAGAGAGGAGAAAAAAGGTAATAGGTGCAATAAACCATATTTTTTTATTCATTGCCACAAGATTGCGTGAGCCAAAAAAAAGCACAAGAAGATTCAAAACAAAAGGAAGAGCGAAAAAATAGGCAAAAATTTTATGATAGAGTAAAAGGCTCATATAGGTTTCTTGCAAGGTAAGAGAGTCAAATTCCTGCATCATTCCTCCTTGATTGATGATTAACTTTAGTAGTTTATTATCACTTAAAATTTTTAACCCAAAGTATGAACGAAAGGATACCCTATCAAATCACAAGCTGTCATCTTGCTTAATATGGGCGCACCAAATAGTCTTTTTGAAGTTGAGAACTTTTTAAAAAATATCTTTAATGACCCTTTGATTTTGGATATAAAAAGCAACTTTGTAAGAAAGATGTTAGCGAGTTTTATCACTCATAAACGCCTAGAAGATGTAAAAAAAAATTATGAACTTATCGGTGGCAAATCTCCTCTTTTTGAACATACTCTTAAGCTTGTCAATAAACTCAATGCTTTTGATTCAGAGCGGCTCTATACTTATGCGATGCGCTACACACCGCCTTTTGCTTATAATGTCTTACAAGATTTGCAACGGCAAAACATAGAATCCATAGTGTTTTTTAGCCTTTATCCACAATTTTCTTTTTCCACCATTCACTCCTCTCTCCTTGATGCAAGAGCGGCATTAGAGCAGCTTGCTTTTAGCCCCACATTGAAAGAAATTTCACATTATCATACTCACCCGCATTATATTGATTGTATCGTGCAGAGTGTGCAGGAATGCTTAGGCAAAGATGATCCCAAAGATTTTATACTTCTTTTATCGGCACACGGACTCCCACAAGCGCGAGTGGATAAGGGCGATCCTTATGAGGAACAATGCAAAGAGAATAAAACCGTTTTAGAATCTGCCCTCGCCCAAAGAGGCATTGTTTTTAAAAAAATGATTTTAGGCTATCAATCAAAAGTTGGACCTATGAAATGGCTAGGACCAAGCACGGAGCAATGTATTACCCAATACAAGAATCATAAAATGATTGTATATCCACTCTCATTCACCCTCGATAATTCCGAGACTGAATATGAGCTTAAAATTCTCTATGCAGGGGTGGCTCAAAAGCTAGGGGTGCCGGAATATCGTGTGTGTAAATGTTTTAATGATAGCGATAGTTTTGCCCGCACCATTATACATATCATTCAAGAAGGAATATAAATGAAAAAAATCGTTATGCAAGGGATTTTTGCTACTTTTATTGTTTTACTCTGTGGTTGTGATGATGAGCAAGTAAAAATTTCAACTCACACAAAAGATAAATCTCATCTCATTGAACAAGCTGAAAATAGGGATAAATCAAGCTATGCTGGACTAGAAGATGTATTTTTAGATACCAAACATCTCTATACACAAGATGCGGATAATAAACTCACTCTCTTTATTTTTGCTAAAAATAATTGCCTCTATTGTGATAAACTTAAAGATGATATTGCAAATGATAATGCGCTCAAATCAATGCTTCAGGCGCATTTTTTACCCGACTATATCAACACAAGCTACACCAAAAAGCATATTCTTCATAAAGGTGAGGATACCCAAACTATCCCTACTTTTAACCTTATGGAATTTTATGTCAAATCCCCTATGCGCCCCACACCTACGCTTGTTTTTGTGGATAGAGAAGGCAAAAGTATTTATGAATTACCCGGTTATCTCCCCAAAGATCAAATGCTAAAACTCTATACCTATATGGCAAATGGCGCGTGGAAAGGCAAAGATGAAAAACAAATCATTATGGATATAAACAAGGAGCTTTAATGAACATCTTAAAGAATCTTTTTTGCTCAATAAAGGTTGTTCTTGTACTCATAGGCATATATGCGATTGCTTGTGCGATTGCAACTTTTATTGAAAAGTTTGATGGCACAATGGCTGCACGATACTATGTATATGATGCCTTTTGGTTTGAAATCGTGCATATATGGCTTGCAGCCTCTCTCATTGGGTGCTTTATTACTTCAAAAGCGTGGGAGAGAAAGAAATATGCTTCTTTACTGCTGCATTCCTCTTTTATTGTGATTATTATTGGCGCGGGAATCACGCGATATTTTGGTTTTGAGGGTATTATGAGCTTACGCGAGGGGGAGAGTGCAAATCTCATTAGAACCAATGAGCATTATATTTTTATACACGTTAAAGACCCTCAAGGCAATGTAGAGTATGCGCAGATTCCAACTTATATTAATGATAAAATAAATCAATCTATCAATCAAAATATCAGTCTTTTTGACAAAACCTTACATATTCACACAAACGAGATTGAGAACAATGCAAATATATTTAAACTCAATGCCCAAGTGAGCTTTTTAGATGATACTTTTGATACATTTATTTTGAGAAGGGGTGATGAAGCACCCACAAAAGATACCATTACAATGCTTGAATCTAATGGCTATCGTATTTTTTTGGCGTGGGGGACTGACCATATCCAACTCCCTTTTAGTATAAAACTGCAAAAATTTGAGCTTGAGCGCTATCCGGGCTCAAATTCTCCTGCCTCATACGCTTCGCAAGTAGAAGTGCTTGATGGGCAAAATCCCCCTATGCCTTTTCGAATCTTTATGAACAATGTGCTTGATTATGGCGGGTATCGCTTTTTCCAATCCTCTTATGATATGGACGAGCAAGGCTCAATCCTCTCTGTAAATAGAGACCCCGGCAAGAATCCCACCTACATAGGCTATGCTATGCTAATACTTGGTGTAATTTGGCTACTTTTTGATAAAAATGGACGTTTTCAAGCATTGGGGAGATTCCTCAAAACGCAACAAACCTTTTGTCTTGGGCTATGTATTGCCCTAGCAACGCTTACTTTGCCATATAGCCTTCACGCACAACAAGATTCTACTTTATCTCAAACCTCACAAGAACCGCCCCAAGCCCCCCTACCCCAAAAGAATGAAGAAGCCCTCAAAAGCGCCATAGAAAGCTTTGAGGCAATAAGCGGAGCATTTGATAGAATCTTGATGCAAGATTTTGGCGGACGCATAAAACCTGTTCATACACTTGCTAATGAATATATCCAAAAAATCACGCAGCAATCACGATTTTGGGGATTTGATTCTACACAAGTCTTTTTAGGTATGCTCTTTTTCCCCGATGAAATGCAGCACTTACAAATGATAGCGACTAAAAGTCCTAAATTGCGTGAGATTTTGGGTGTGAGTGAGGATCAAAAATATATTGCTTTTGCTGATGTCTTTTTTGATGGACAATATCTCTTACAAAACTATGTTGAAGAAGCAAATCTCAAAAGCCCTGCTTTGCGAGATGTATTTGAAAAAGATGTGATAAGTGTTGATGAGCGCATTAATTATGCCTTTCTTATCTATAACAAAGGATATGCTCTTCGAATCTTCCCCGATGATAAGGCTGAAAATAACCAATGGTTTTCTCCGCTTGATGCCATAGGTGCTGCTGTCGCACAAGAAGATATGGCAAAGGCAACCAAACTTTTAGAAATATATAAAAATTTTGTAGATGGTGTGCAACTTGGGCTTGAAAACAATCAATGGGACAAAGCTTTGCAGGCTATACAAGCCATACAGCAATATCAACAAGAACACGGCGCATCTGTGATTATATCAAACTCAAAAATAGATTCTGAAATTTTGCTCAATACCTACAATCCCTTCTCTCAACTTACTTTCCCTTATTTGCTTATTAGCATCGTATTGTTTATTCTTGTGCTAAGCGCTATTCTTAAAAATAAACCCTTACACTCACTCTTGTATAAAGTCTTTTATGCCCTGTTCCTTGTGCTTTTTATCATTCACACGGCTGCGTTGATTTTGCGTTGGTATGTGAGCGGACACGCCCCGTGGAGCAATGCCTATGAATCAATGCTCTATATTGCGTGGGCGGCGATTGTTTCTGGTGTAATCTTTTTTAGACGCTCAAATCTTGCGCTTTGTGCCGCAAGCTTTTTGGCAGGTATCACACTTTTTGTCGCACATCTTGGTTCTATGGATCCACAAATTGGCAATCTCGTGCCTGTGCTTAAGTCCTATTGGCTCAATATCCACGTCTCTGTTATTACAGCAAGTTATGGATTTTTGGGACTTTGCTTTATGTTAGGACTGATTACACTTTTAATGTTTATCCTAAGAAGCCCACTTTTGCCCATTAAAGATGTATCAAGGCAAAATATCATAAGCTCTATCCTCTCACTTAGTGCGCTTAATGAAATGGCGATGATTCTAGGCTTATTTTTGCTTACCGTGGGTAATTTCTTAGGCGGTGTATGGGCAAATGAATCGTGGGGGCGATATTGGGGCTGGGATTCTAAAGAAACTTGGGCGCTTATTAGCATTGGCGTGTATGCAATCATTCTGCATCTGCGTTTTGTATTTACGCGCAACTTCCCCTTTATTTTTGCAAGTGCATCAGTGCTTGGCTTTTTCTCGGTGCTTATGACATATTTTGGAGTGAATTACTATCTCTCTGGAATGCACAGCTACGCCGCAGGAGAAGCTGCACCTATACCATTGTGGCTCAAACTCATTGTGCCAAGTATTTTTGTGCTAATTTTTATTGCAAGTAGGAATAGGCAGCTTGATATGCCTAAAATATCTTAAATGTCTTATTTTAGGCACTTTTAGAATATTTATTCATAAGAGAAATATTCTAAAATAACATAAATCATAAAAACAAGGAGAAAAGTGAATGAAGAAGGTTTTGTTGTGGATTCTTGGAATCATCTGCGCTATATTGCTGCTTATTATCATAGTGGTTTTTACGCCACCGGGCAATATGCTAGTAAAAAGCATATTGCAATCACAAGTTGATAAATACGCTCCGCTAAAACTTGATGTAGAAAAGTTTTCACTTGGTTTTTCAAGCATTGATGTGCTTATCACACACGGCGATGCGGTTGCTATCACACTTGGGGGCGATTTTTCACTTTTTTCTCAAACGCTTGATGTAGCACTTAAGGTTGATGCAAAAGATATATCGGTATTAGGAGAGCTTGTAGATACGCCCTTGCAGGGAGGATTTGTCATTAATACCACTGCAAAAGGCGCACTCAACCATATAGAAGTCAATACAACAAGTGATATTGCTAAATCTTTCACTGACATTCGTGTGCTTTTGCAAGATTTTGCCCCTACTTCAATCATAGCACACATCAAAGATTTGCAAATCAAAGAAATTTTGGCTATGGCGGGTATGAAGCCCTATGCAAGTGGTGCACTCAATCTTGAGGCTGATATTAAAGGCGATACCGATATGAATTTCAATGGAAATGCCCTTTTAAATATCGCCCAAGGTTTGGTTGATAGCGAACTTATCAAAAAAGATTTTGAAGTTGATGTGCCAAAAACAACTTTTGTCATTACTCTTAATGCTATTTTTGATATGGATAAGCTCAATCACGATTTCAATTTTAATGCCAATATCGGCAATATCCATTCTAGCGGACAAACACTCATTACAGATCTCACCACAAAAACAGATGTGAATATAAATCTTAGCGACCTCTCCGCTTTTACGCCACTCGCAGGAATGCCTATACGCGGAAACTTTGAAGCTCAAGTAGATATCACAGGCGGAATGGAATCTTTAGAAGTCAAGGGAAGCTCTAATCTCGCAAGCTCTCAAACAACCTTTAGCGCACTTCTTGCAGACCTTGCTCCACAAAATGCAGAAGCCCATATCAAAAATATGCGCCTTGATACGCTATTGTGGATGATTTATATGCCACGCTATGCCACAATGAATCTTAATCTTGATTCAGTATTGAGTGATTTTGATAAAGGTATTTCAACTAACACTGCCCTCACACTCTCTGGCATAACAAGCAATGCCGTGATGAAGCAAGAAATGGATATGGATATGCCAAATACAAACTTCACCATCACATCAAATGTAGCACTCAAAGAAGGCGTAGGCGAGGCAAACTCTAAGCTTACTTCTGATATTGCGCAAGTGAATTTAGATAAAACAAGCATTAATCTTAATGATTTTGCGGTGAATGTCCCCTATGAAGCGAGTATCCCCAATCTCAAAAAGCTTAAATTTGCCACAGGTATAGAACTCGCGGGAGACTTTAAAGCCACAGGGGTAGCAAAGCTCACAGATGAAACCACCTATGCGGATTTTAATACCCAATCACTCGGGGGTAGTATCAACGCCATACTTAATAACAACACGCTTACTGCAGCACTTAAGAATGTTAATACCCTTAAGCTTTTCAAAATGGCGCAACTGCCCGAAGTCTTTAGTTCAGATATGAATGGTGACTTGAATTATGATACCTTGACAGAAAAAGGCACACTCAAGGCTATACTTAGTAATGGAAAGCTAATGCCTAATCAAGTAACTGAATTAGCACAAAAATATCTTAAAACTGATATTACAAAGGAGGCGTATGAAAACGCTGGGCTTAATGTGGTAATTAATAAGAATCTTATCACTACAGATATTGGGTTAAAAAGTGCTAACACCACTATTTCCGCACAAGGCGCGAGTATTGATACAGATAAAAGCACGATTAATGCCGACCTGAAGTTCCAAATTAAAGACAAATATATCTATCTCAAGGCGCGCAATCAGCTCTCTTCGCCCACTCTTAGCATTGACGCAAACGAGCTGATTAAAGCTGAAGCAGGAAAGGCGATTACAAAAGGCGTAGAACAAGCCCTTGATAAATATATTAAAGATGATAAAATCAAAGATGGCGCGCAGAATCTCCTTAATAACTTCCTCAAAAAATAAAGAGGCTTTGGGGGGAATATCTTTTGCTTTTAGGCTCTTGTATTTTATATAAGGGGATATTATGCAAAGCGGATATTATAACACCACAGGCGGTATGGTAACACAATTCAACCGCCTTGATCTTATCTCAAATAATCTAGCCAACCTCAACACCGCAGGATTTAAACGCGATGATGTGGTTATAGGTGATTATTTGCGACTCTATGAAACACATAAAGAGCAGCTTCCCATAGAAGATCATACGCGTAAAGCTGCTAAGTTTCTTAATCGCACAATGGATCGTGTGCCTATCATCAGTGAAGAATACACCGATAGAAGTGTAGGGAGCCTCGCTCAAACAGATAATTCACTTGATTTTGCCCTGCAAAAAGAAAATGCGTATTTTGTTATCAAAACTCCCGATGGAATCCGCTATACACGCGATGGAAGCTTTAGCCTTGATAGTGAAGGATACATTGTCAATAAAAGTGGGCATTTAGTGCTTAGTCGTAATGGACTAGAAGAAGAGCAAGAGGAACAAAATGGGATTCAAATCTCTGCAGGTTTAAATCTTGAAGCTGATGCTTCAGGCAATCTTTATGCAAGAAATCTCAATAATGATGCCATTGCCGAACAAATTAACATCGGCGCACTTGCAGTAGTAGCATTTGAGAATCCGCGATATTTGAAAAAAGTGGGACAAAATCTTTATGAATACCCCGCAGAAAGAGAAGATGAAAGAGAAATTGTGCGTGATCCACTCCTTGCGCAAGGATTTATCGAAAAAAGCAATGTCAATGCTGTGCGTGAGATGAGCTCACTCATTGAAACAAATCGTCTCGTGGATATGTATTCTAAAGTAATGAAAAGCCATATGGACGACCTCAACGCAGAAGCGATTACAAAACTTGCCGTGCGAGCTTAAAAAATATATATTGAGGGAAAATATGCAGGGAGAGAAGCAAAGCATAAAAGAATTGCTTAATTGCTTTGAGTATATTAAATGTTATCATACTGATATGCTTGATTGCATAGGCATTATGCTTGAGATGTTTTGGCTCAAGCGACACTCTCCTGCTTTTATAGAATCTCTTATCGCCTTAGCGGCAAAGCGAAAGCCTATTTATGAGGAATATGCAAATGCGCTCAAAGATGCACTTGGCGAGGAGCTGTATATCCCGCTTAATCCTCACTCCAATCTCCTTAAGATTCTCAAAGTTATTGCAGCAAACGATGCCTCAAATCGCACAATTGAGGAATTTTTGCATATTATTACGCAAAAAAAGACTACACATAAGCTTTTTTCCTATTCTACGCCACTTGAAGTCAATGAACTCCTTGTAGGCTTACTTGATATTAAACCATCTCAAAGTGTGTATAACCCCTGCTATGGTATGGGGAGTTTGTTTTTTGCAATCGCCAACACCGCTCATCATATCGAACTCTATGGTGAGGAGCTAGAGGGTTCATTGGCGCGTATCGCAAAGATTATTTGCAAAATTTTGGATTTAAACTCAAATCATTTGCTTTTAAACAATATTCTCACAAATGAGCAATTCAAGCATCAAAAGTTTGATAAAATCATTTGCAATCCACCTCTTGATAGCCACATAGGCACACAATTTTTAAAAGAAGACAAGCGATTTTCCACTTATGAATCGCTTATTAAAACCCACCCAGAGCTTCTTTTTCTTATTCACTCTTTGTATTATCTTAAAGATAAAGGCGTGTTTATTTTGCGCACACAAACCTTGCTGAAAACCTCACTTGAAGGAAAATTGCGGGAGAGATTATGCGAAGAGGGATTAATAGAATCTATCATCGAGCTCCCTAAAAATATCTTCCCGCATCAAACACACGATTTTTTCATTATGGTGCTTTCACAAAACAATCACGCCATTTTGCATATCAATGCCAACTCGCCGCATTTTTATCGCAAAGATGGCAAATACAACCGCATTATTCATCTTGATGAATTACTTGATATTTATCGTCATAAGCGCGTAGGGGAGTATTCCTCCCTCACGCCTCTGCACCAAATTAATCCCCACGATTTAAGCGTGAGCGCGTATGTGCAAAAGCCCACCAAACAACCACAAAATAACCATACACCCCTTGGTGCGCTTGATGTGCAAATATTTCGAGGACAGCGTGTGTATGGCGGAAGCAAAGATGAAAAAATTACCTATTTTGATTTGGGTATTGCTGATTTTACTGATTTTGGATTCTGCTATGAGTTTTCTACGCAAAGGTTTAAGGGCGATGTGCATAAGATTCACAGATATAGCCTTAAGCCCTATGATATAGCTATTTCTATTCGTGGCACAGCCCCCAAATTTACGATTCTAGCCCCAAGCATACAAGAACATAAAGTCGTAGCAAATGCAGGCATTATCATTGTGCGAGCTCCCAATGCGCAAGTTGCCATAGGGATTTACTGCTATCTTTTTTCTACACAAGGGCAAAATATACTTGCTAAGCTCTATGAACGCAATCTAGGCAATCTTAGCCCTTCTGATTTAGAGCAACTCCCTATTCCTAATGACTTCACACTCCACTCACAAGAGACTTTTTCTCAAATTGAAAACTATGCCCTAGAACTCAAATCCTTGCAAGATAAGATTCAAAAATTAAGGGGCTAAAATGAAAATTATAGATTCTCAAGTGCGTGATGTAAAAGAGGGCGCAAATGTAGTGCTTATCGCTCCAAGCAATCTTTATGGCTGTATTTTAGAAGATGATGTATTTGTGGGACCATTTTGTGAGATTCAATGTGATGTAAGCATTGGCAAACGCACGCGTGTGCAGTCTCATAGCTTTATTTGCTCTTGTGTGCGCATTGGAAAAGATTGTTTCATAGGACACGGCGTGATGTTTATTAATGATAGCTTTGCAGATGGCGCACCCGCATCAAACAAGCAAAAGTGGAAAGAAACATATATTGGGAATCGTGTCTGTATTGGCTCAAATGCAACAATTTTGCCTGTATCTATTTGTGATGATGTAGTCATTGGTGCCGGAGCAGTTGTTACAAAAGATATTACACAAAGTGGATTCTACATCGGTAATCCTGCACGATTTTTACGCGCCTTGCCTAAGCAAAACACATCGAAAGAAACATAATGAATCCTCCTTCTCCACGGCACATTGCTATCATAATGGACGGCAATGGACGCTGGGCAACAAAACAAAGCAAAAAGCGCACACAAGGGCATAGAGAAGGTGTGAAAATTGTGCGTGATGTAACACAATGGTGTGCCTCTAAGCAGATTCCCTATCTCACACTCTATGCGTTTTCAACAGAAAATTGGAAGCGCCCAAAAATAGAAGTGGATTTTTTGATGGGGCTTTTAGAAAAATATCTGCATAATGAAAAATCAATGTATATTAAAAATAACATTAGATTCCGCGTGATAGGGGATATTAGCATTTTTAATACTGCTCTTAAAAATGCTATTTTTGAATTAGAGCATATCACACAAAATCACACCAATCTCACGCAGATTCTTGCGCTTAATTATGGCTCACACGATGAACTCTCGCGTAGTTTTATTAAAATTGCTCATACATTAAGCCACAATGAGCTTATCGCACTCACACCAAAGCAAATGAGTGCGCTTATTAATGCCAACCTCGATACCGCTACCTTGCCTGATGTGGATATGCTCATACGCACAGGAGGCGAAAAACGTATATCAAATTTTTTACTATGGCAATCAAGCTATGCGGAATTATTTTTCACACCCACATTGTGGCCTGATTTACGCACTGATGAACTTGATAATATGCTTAGTGAATTTTTAGGGCGCAAAAGACGATTTGGCGGGGTAAATTAATTTTATCTACTCTTCTAAAATCACAAAATTCTCTTTTTGCTTTAATGAGTTGGTATTTTTTGTATTTTTATCTTTATTTGCTTCTTGTGTTTCACGCATTGCGTTTTGAATCTCTAAGTTTTGTGTCTGCAAACGCGTATTTTTTAAGAAATCAATCGCATAATCTTTCTTAGCAGCCCTTGCAGCAGCAGGATTGAATCTAGGCATATACTCTTGTAGAGCCTTTACACGCGCAAATACATCTTCAAAATACTCCTGTGCCATTTTGTTACGTTCTTTATCTTTTTCCCAACTAAACCCTTTGTTATAGGATTTTATCACCTCATACCAATTCCCATTGCGCACCTTTTGCCAATAATTAAGCTCATCAAGTGCCGTTTGAGAGGCGAAATCATCATCACGCATTAAAAGCTCTCCTACCATATTGCGCATAAAATTTGAATCTTTTTGCTTATGTTTTTTGATAATGCCCGGAATATGCGCGTGATAGATACCGGCTGAAGGATCAGCAAAATTCACACGATACTCACCCGCGCACGATTCTTTCCACGCAATAGCCGCCATTGTATAGCCAAAGCCACTTTTTGCACCATATCTAAAGGCTTTAAGAATCACATTTTTTTGATTTTTATTAAAATCTTTGGGTTGCACACATTTGCCTTCAATCTTATGCAGCGGTAAAGCAAGAGCGGGTAAAATCACGCCACTTAGCAGCATAGC
Organism: Helicobacter sp.; assembly: GCF_022511165.1. GTDB lineage: Bacteria > Campylobacterota > Campylobacteria > Campylobacterales > Helicobacteraceae > Helicobacter_C. Next base: position 24,602 of record NZ_JAFLSB010000012.1, read on the forward strand.
ACACACGGCTTTTATCAAAATTTTCACGCCCTCTTCCCCTTAAATTCATCAAATCTATGAGCGATGTTAAATCACTTTTTAATAACTCTGCGTTACAATCACGCAATCATATCTAAAAATCAAAGGAATATTCTTGAAAGTGCCACATTTACCCTTGCTCATTGAGATTCTCACCGAAGAGCTTCCTGCCCTCCCTTTGCTCAAAGAATTACCCAATATAAAAGCAAAATGGCAAAAAAGTGCGCAAAGCTTTGGGATTCACTCTAATCCCACATTCTATTACACTCCTCGCCGACTTGTGCTGTATGAAGAGCATTTCCCTACCGCTACTCAAGATAGCTTAATAGAATCTTATGGTCCTCCACTCCATATTGCTTTTATAAATGGCGATAAAACACAAGGTTTAAGCAAAGCGGGAGAGAGTTTTTATAAAAAAAATCATCTAAGCCTTGATACACCCTTATCCACAAAACAAAAAGACAATAAAGAAGTGCTGTATTATGCCTATACTCAAAAAGGTGTGCCGACAAATACCTTACTTGGTAATATACTTACACAATGGCTTCAATCGCTCCATTTTGGTAAAAGTATGTTTTGGGGCGATGTGAGAGAGCCTTTTATCCGCCCGGTGCGCAATATTTGTGTGCTTTTGGGGGAAGAAGATGTGAAAGTAAGTGCATTTAATGTGCAAAGCAAGGCTCAAACTTTTGTTCATAGAGATGTGAGTTTTGCGCCTGTGATGATTAAATCTCCCAAAGATTACTTTGAGATTCTCAAAAATGGCAAGGTAATTTTAGACCAAGAAGAGCGTAAGGCGATGATTCTCTCTCAAATCACAGATATAGAATCCACACATCATATCAAAGTAGAAATCGATAAGGCTTTGCTTGAAGAAATTGTAGCCATTACCGAATACCCACGCGCCGCCTATGGGAGCTTTGATAAAGCATTTTTACATCTGCCCCCGGAGGTGATTATTACCTCGATGAAAGAAAACCAACGATATTTTGCTACTTATACACACGAGGCATTACATAATGGCTTTATACTCGTGGCAAATAGCACAACTCAAAATCTTGCCCCTATCGTGCAAGGCAATCAAAAAGTGCTTAAGGCGCGATTAAGCGATGCGGTATTTTTCTATGAAAATGATATAAAAGAAGGCTTTAAACCCCAGAATCTCTCGCAGATTCTTTTTGTTGAAGGACTGGGTTCTTTGCTTGATAAATCTAAACGAGAGGGCATTATCGCGCATATTCTTTTAGAATCTTTTGCCTCTAAGCTCACTTTGCCTTTGAGCCAATCCCAAAGCATTTTAGACAATGCTATTACTTATGCAAAGGCGGACTTGCTCACGCAAATGGTATATGAATTTACAGAACTACAAGGCATTATGGGCTATTACTATGCGCAAAAATTTGGTATGCACCCACTTGTGGCTTTAAGTATCAAAGAGCAGTATCTCCCCACAGGCGAAGATTCTGCCTTGCCAAGCGATATTTTAAGTGCGATTGTGGCTCTAAGCATAAAACTTGATAATATTTGCGCCCTCTTTAGTATCAATAAAATCCCCACAGGTTCAAAAGATCCTTTTGCGCTAAGACGTGCAGCAAATGGGGTGTTAAAAATCATCGCCCATTATGGATTATGCTTTGATTTAAGCACACATTTGCCTAGAATCTACCAAGCAGCAGGATATAAGCCAAGCGATTTGGGACAAATAGAATCTTTCTTTTTGGAACGACTTGAGGGATTTTTAAAAGTCAATCCCTCACTTATCACTTGTGTGCTTAATGCTCGTGTAGATAACCAAAAGATACGCAATCTTTATAGCATTATCTCCAATGCTCAAAGCCTAAGTGTCTTTTTTGAAAAAAGCGATAAAGAAGCACTTGTGCGCCTCTTTAAAAGGGTGGCAAATATTTTAGAAGATACCCTTAGCCCCACACCCATTAATGAAAGCTTACTTCAAGCTAAAGAAGAAAAAACACTTTATGCTGCGCTTAAAAATCTCAAAACACAGAGTTTTAAAGATGCGCAAGAGCATATACAAGCCCTTTTTGCGCTCAAAAATCCACTTGAAGCATTTTTTGAATCAGTGCTTGTTAATGATGCAAACCCCGCGCTTAAAATCAATCGCCAAATGCTCATTCTTGGCATTTATAATGAATTTTTGCGTATCGGTGATATTAAGGATATTGCATTGTGAAAGCCTTTTATGCTACTTTTGTGCTTGAAGCAAAAAATATTTTTACCTCCGTATCAGCAATGATTATTATCTTTGGGGGATCGCTTTTTTATCTTTTTTTATACCCCACACCTTATTATGCTGATGTCGTCAGTGCGCAAAAAATCGCTATTATTGATTATGATAATACATATTCTTCGAGGGAGCTTATCTCATTTATACGCTCTTCGCCACACTTAGAGATTATAGAGGTTCTTCATAGCCCCAAAAAGGCGCAAGAGCTTATAGAATCACATCAAATCTATGGCATTATCACTATTCCCTATGATTTTGAAAAACATCTCTACCAACGCGTGCCTCCTGTTGTAGCCATTATGGCAAATGCTTCATATCTGCTTATTTATGGAGCAATTGCCAATGCAGCAACAGAATGCCTTGAAGCCTTTAATGATCATCTCAAAACAAAGTTTCAAACACACGAAAAAGAAATCTTGCAACCTCATCTTATTCCACTTTTTAATCCCTCAATGGGCTATATTAATTATACTCTCGCTCCTATACTTATTTTTATCCTTCATCAAACACTTGTTGCGGGGGCAGGAATTATTGGTGGCACACAGAATCAGCAATTTACACAAGGAGTGCGCAATCACTACTCAAGCGCAAATCCCTTGCTTTTAGTTTGCTCTAAAATATTAGTCTTTTTTAGCATTTATGTGCTGCTTTATGCGTTTTATTTTGGTTTTGCTTATGAATTTTATGGAGTGTATGTGGGGGCTTCTATCCTTGATTTTTGGCTTTTTAGCATAGCCTTTATTTTATCAACTGCTGCATTTGGCGTGTTTTTTGGCTCTATTTTACCCAAACGCGCCCTTTCTACGCAAATTATTATGCTTGCTTCTATGCCGCTTGTATTTTTACTTGGCTTTATGTGGCCTCCAGCTCAAATTGCGCCTTGGGCAAATTATCTTATTAGTTTTTTGCCTGCTTATCACGGCATCAATGGGCTTTTGCAGCTTAATCAAATGGGAGCAAGCTTTGGAAGTGTGTGGGGCTACTTTATGAGTTTATGCTTTTTATGTGTGCTCTATATAGGAGCGAGTGTGCTTGTGATTTATAAAAAAACCCTGCGGTGGTAGATTATTTATGGCATAAAAGCATATATATAGGGTGATAGGTAAGTCTGTTATTAAATGTTTGCTCATACTCACGCAATATTCTTTTACCCATATACCCTTTCTTGCTTAGTGCATTGACACCGCTTAATTGAAAATGCCTAAACACATCAAGTGCGCTTTTAAATTGCAAGGGAAAAAGCTCTTCTTGCAAGAGAATAATCTCAAAATGCTTTGTAATAATTTCGCGCATAGCACCTAGACTAAAATACTCTAACCCATAATGTGTGATAGCTTTAGCCTCATAACAATTTTGCTCCCCAAAGCTGCTTAATAAACAAAGTCCATTGGGAGCGAGAATCTGCTTGAGTGCGCAAAGTGTGCGCTCAAAGTCTAACCATTGCAATGTTGCATTTGAAACAATCAAATCAAAGCTTTTTTTAGCTATATGCTGCTCTAAAAGCGTATTCATATCAAAGCACATAAACTCCACGCGTTCATCACTTGAGCCATAATTATGAATGTCATTGCTGATATAAGATTCAAATTGAAGCATCTTACAAAGAAGCGTAGTAAATTCGCCACCCCCTGCACCAAATTCAAAAATATGCCCAAAATGCACACGATGGTTTAAATGCAGAATCTCAATCAGTTTATGGCGCATATGCTTTTGTACAATAGCATTTTGCGCATAAGTTTTTCTTGCTTTATAAAAACTCTCTAAATACAGCATAGCTCTTCCCACGAGCAAAAATCAAAAAAGACAAAATGCGCCCCTTGTATAATGTGAATGCGCGTTGAAGGACTAAAAGAAGCAAAAAATTGCTGCGCGGCATTCAAGGGAAAAATAGTATCATTGCTTGATAAAAGCGCATCATCATAGATAAAATGCGCATTATTTGTTTTGGTATGAGCAAGGAAGAGAAAATCAAAAATACTTTGCAATTCCTCTTGTAACTCCTCATTTTTGGGCTGTTTTGTCAAAAAATGGGCAAGTTTTTTCTCCTCTCCCCCCACAAGAGCTTTTTGAAAAGTAAGCCAATCAAAATGTGCTATGCTCTTTTTAAAAATCGCAGGGTGGATACCAAACACTCTATCAATTCCCACATTTGTGCCATTAATGGCAATTTTTTTTGATAAAGATAAAGAAGAGACAAAAAAGGGGGCGATACTCACGCCCATTGAAAAAGCAATAAGTATAACCTCGCTAAATGCACTCATAGCGCGATAAAAACTTTGGGGAAGTTTAAAATCCCTATAATCATACACAAGTATCACATTGCATTGGGCATCTAAATGCGCAAACTGCTCTGCTCTGCTCCCAAATCCACCAAAAAAGAGAATGCACTTTTGGCTTTGCTTATGTGTATGCAAAAACACATATTTCATACCAATGCCCCAAGCAGAGATTCTATATGCTCCTGCTTTAATGCGCTATGGAGGGAGAATCTCACTCGCGCAGTGTGTTTTGGCACACTTGGCTCTTTAATTGCAGGGGCAAAAATACCGCGCTTTTTAAGCCTTGCACTCAAATCTAAAGCCTGTGCATTTTCTCCACAAATAAGAGAGAGGATATGATTTTCCCCAAGCACCTCATAGCCCTTTTTCTGTAAATGCTCTTTGATGGAGCGCGATAAGTTTTGCACATATTCACGCTCTTTGTGGAATCTGCTAAGTTGTGTGAAAATAAAATGGCTAAAGGCGACATTGATTGGAGGCAAGGCAGTAGAAAATATAAACCCACGCGCAACATTAATAAAAAAATGCCTCATTTGTGCATTGCAGAGCATACACGCACCCATAGAGGCGATTGCCTTGCCAAAGGTAAGAATCAAAAAATCAATTGATTCTAATACATCTAAATGTGCAGCCAAACCTAAACCATTCTCTCCTATAATGCCCACACTATGAGCCTCATCAAGGTAAATTTGCATATTTTTAAATTGATTTTTGAGTGATACAAGCTTTTTTAGGGGCGCAAAATCCCCCTCCATACTAAATACTCCCTCACTCACAACGATGATATGCCTAAAACGCGCAGCATTTTGGCTTAAAATCTGCTCTAACTCCTGCATATTATTATGGCTAAAGCTTTTAAAACGCGCCTTGCCTAATCTCAATCCATCAATCACACTTGCGTGAATAAGGCGATCAATCACAAAAAATGTGTGAGGAATACTGCAAAGGGCTTGGATACAAGAAATATTTGCGTGGTAGCCGCTATTAAAGAGCAGGGCGGATTTGTGATAGAGATTGCTTAAAGTAAGCTCACACTGCTCATATATTTCAAAATTCCCACTTAAAAGTCGCGAAGAGCTACTTGAAAAAAATATATCTTGTGATTGTAAAGAATGTAAAAACTGCTCTTTTAATGCACTATTGACATTTAAGCCCAAATAATCATTGCTCGCAAGATTTAAAAGCTTTGTGTTCTTCTCATACACAAACACGCCACTATGGTGCAAAGGCAAGAGTGTGCGAAAATTATTTTGGCTTTTTAAATGCTCTAATAGAGAATCAATATCCACTTGTTTTTATCCATTCTTTTTTATTTTTTTATAGCTCAACTTCTTTGGGGTATTTTATCATTATTTATAAAAACTTAAAGTATCATTAGCCACCTCTTAAAAGAAAGTGAGCCAAATAATGAAAGCAAATGATTTAAAAAAACTTGATTTAGAGCATATTTGGCACCCTTGCACACAAATGAAAGACCACGAGAGTGTGCCTTTAATCCCTATCCAAAAAGCAAATGGAATGTATCTTTATGATTTTGATGGCGCAAAATATATGGATTGTGTAAGCTCGTGGTGGGTCAATCTCTTTGGACATTGCAATGAATATATTGCCAATGCGATAAAAAAACAAGTCGATGAGTTAGCTCATATTATTTTAGCAGGATTCTCACACGAGCCAATTATCAAACTCTCACAAAGGCTTTGTGCGCTTTTAGGAGGGCATTTTAATAAATGCTTCTATGCAGATAATGGCTCAAGTGCTATCGAAGTAGCCCTCAAAATGAGCTTTCATTATCATCTTAATAATGGACAAAAACGTGATACTTTTCTTGCTCTCAATAATGCCTATCACGGCGAGACTCTAGGGGCTTTGAGTGTGGGCGATGTGGCATTATATAAGCACACCTATGAGCCGCTACTTTTACATTGCCTCACCACTGCTGTGCCTCTAGCAAATACACACACGAGCATAAGAGATTATGAGAAAGCAGACTATAGCAAAGAAATAGAATCTTTAAGGCAGATTCTTCACTCACAAGGGGAGCGCATTTGTGCTTTTATCCTCGAGCCACTTGTGCAATGTGCGGGCAATATGAATATGTATAGTGCAGCATTTATTGATGAGGCAATCGCACTCTGTCATCATTTTGGGGTGCAGGTAATTTTTGATGAAATTGCCGTGGGTTTTGGACGCAGCGGTAGCCTTTTTGCGATGGAGCAATGCAAGCAAAAGCCGGATTTTATCTGCCTTTCTAAAGGTATCACGGGTGGATTCTTACCGCTATCTGTGGTGGCAACAAGTGATGAGATTTATAATGCTTTTTATGCACCCTATGAATCCCAAAAAGCCTTTTTGCACTCTCATTCCTACACTGGCAACGCTCTTGCGTGTGCGGCGGCAAATGCGGTGCTTGATATTTTTGAAAAAGAGCATATCATAGTAAAAAACAAGCATTTGAGCGAGTATATTGCAAAAGAATTTGAATCGTTAAAAGCATTTACATTTTTGGGGAATTTTAGGCAAAAGGGTATGATTTATGCCTTTGATATAAAAGATACAAAAATCCCTCGTGCAGGGCTTTTTGTATTTCAAAAGGCATTGCAAAAAGGTTTGCTTCTACGCCCACTTGGCAATACACTTTACTTTATGCCCCCTTATGTGATTAGCCAAGATGAAGTGCGCTATGTGCGCCAAAGTTTAGAAGAGATTTTTGAGGGACTTTAAATATTTACAAGATTCTATAAATTAAAGCAGAAACAAACCTGTTTAAACTATGTGCTGCTTATCTGTAACAAAAAACATTAAGATAATGCTCTTTAGAATGATAAAAGCAAAAAAGCGATGCTTTTGCAAAATGCGATTATAGAATCTTTTTTATTTTTGAGATTTTTAGATACCTTAAAACTTTTTTGCCTTTTTAAATTTCTAGCCTAGCCGCAAACTCTTTTATCGCTCTTAAACCCCCTACACACTAAAATATATCGCTACGATTGTAACAATAAACCCTGCAGCCATTACGCCAAAGCCACTTTTGCGTTTGCCCTTGCAAAATGAGGTGATGATTAAGCCAGAGAGATAAAAAATAAGCATTGAAAAACCAAAGCATACAGCAATAAAATCAAAAAATGTAAATTTAAATCCCCCTAGCTCAAATTTATTCCCCCCGCTTTTGTGCATCATCATTAGCACTCCATAAAGACTTCTATCCACTGCACGCAAAATGGGCTTATCATTCCTATCTTTTGTGAGCATTACACTATATTTGATATTTCCCATATTCAAAGTGCCCTTTATTGTGCGCAAGGTTATATCGCTTGGCACCTTGAGTTGATGCTCTTGCAGGGTTTGAATGATAAATGCTTGCTCCTCCCCTTTTTGTGGCATAGAATCAAGAGCTATTTCTGTGATAGTTGCACCGGCATTTTGACGAATTTCAAAGATATAAAGTGCGCCGGTAATAGCATAAATGAGCGCAGCAGGGAGAAAAAAGAGGCTTAAATAAAGATGAATTTGCATCCATAATTTACGATGAAGTTTCATTGCAAGTATCCTTTCATAAAACAATATTAATTATCATAATTTTACATAAAAAGCGTGAGTTATGTGTGAAATGTATATTACAAAATGTCTTTTAAACTTAAAAATGTTAAAGATTCACACACTGATTTCATAGAGCCTTTTGCGTTCATTAGAGCTTGCAATATGCAGTTGTTGGCGGTATTTAGTAATAGTGCGGCGCACCATTTTAAGCTCAAATTTTTCCTCCACGATTTTTAGAATCTTTAAATCACTCAAAGGCTTCTTTCTATCCTCATTTTTTACAAGGTTTAAAATAAAATCTTTAATTGAAGCATTTGATGTATCTCCATCAATGGCAGCGGTAAAGAAACTTTTTATAGGGAAAATACCCCTATCGCATTCAAGGTATTTATTTGCGATTGCGCGTGAGATAGTGCTTGGGGCATAGCCTAAATCTTGGGCGATGTCTTTAAGTTTCATTGGGCGAATCTCCCCGCCCATAAAAAAATCATATTGATTTTCGCGCAAAGCAATGGCGATTTTTAGAATCGTTGCCTTACGCATATCAAGGGCATCAACAAGGTCTTTTGCCTCCTTGAGCTTTGTTTTAAGAAACTCTGCCCCGTCTTTGTCTGTGATGTTTTTAAGCTGCTCTTGAATAAGAATCTTAGGATAATAGCTATCATTAATAGAGACTTCAAGCTCATAAGTGCCATTTTTAAGACTATCGCTCTTGGCGCGCTCAAAAATAAAAATATCAGGTATAACTTCACTTTCTCTTGCGCTAAAATCAATCGCTGGGGGATTTTTAAAAGTCTTAATTGTTTTCATCACTTCATTATAAGCAGGGTGATTTTTGTATTTGCTATGGCGATGCAAATCGTGGATAATACGCACAGCAAGTTCATAGCTTTGCCCCTCTAGCTCGGTATTATCAAGCTGAAAAAGAAAAGATTCCCCAATATCTTTTGCTCCCACACCATAAGGCTCTAAATACGCGAATCTTTTTCTTACGCGCTCAACCTCACTTTCATCAATACCCAATTCTAGGGCAATCTCTCCCACAGCTACATCTAAGAAGCCCTCATCATTGAGATTCTCTACAATTTTAAAAGCAATTTGACGAGAAGATTCAGTGGGGAAAAGCCGAGAATCAATTTGTTCTTCAAGTACCTCATAGAGGCTCTGCTCACTGATATGCTGGGATTCAAAACTCTCATTTTGAGTGCCACGCATACCCTTTTTATAGGTTTGTGTTTTACTAGGGAGAGCGCCTAGCATTTGACTTTGCACATTAGCATAAGGATTCTCCTCTGCTATGGTATTAAGCGTTTCTTCAAGCTCGGTAAGCCCACTTTGCAAGATAGGTAGCCAACTCTTAAGCGTGGTAGAAAGCCGCGCTTTGACATTGAGATTACTTTTTAATTTACCACCCACACTCATACTTTAAAATGTTCCCCCAAGTAATATTTTTTAACAAGCTCATTGGCATAAATCTCCTCCGCATTACCACTCGCAAGGAGTGAGCCGCTTTTAATCACATAGGTGCGTGAGCATACAGAAAGTGTTTCGCGCACATTGTGGTCAGTAATAAGCACGCCAATATCAAGCTCGGTAAGCTTTAAAATAATATTTTGTATATCATTGACTGCACGCGGATCTACCCCCGCAAAAGGTTCATCAAGCAGCACAAATTTTGGATCTTTGACTAATGCTCTTGCAATCTCTACGCGTCTGCGCTCCCCACCACTTAGACTAATCCCTTTTCTAGCACGGATTGGCTCGATATTAAATTCTAAAAGCATATTTTCGACTTTAATATGCCTATCCTTGACATTTTTAATGCTAATTTCTGCAGCTAACATTAGGTTTTCTTCCACACTCAAATCTTTAAAAATACTTGATTCTTGGGGGAGGTAGCCGATACCTAAGTTTGAGCGTTGATGCAAGGGAAGATGAGTAATATCAGTATGATTAAGTATTACTTTGCCATCACTTGGGTGCAATAAGCCACATATCATATAAAATGTAGTTGTTTTTCCTGCACCATTTGGTCCTAAAAGCCCCACGACCTCACCGCTATTGACTTCAAGGGAAATATCTTGCACGATTTTTGTTTTTTTGATATGTTTGCTTAAATGTTCAGCTTTGAGTTTATTCATAAACAAACCTCATAGATTCTATGATGTGTGGGAGTAGGCGTAATGGTAATAGTGGCAACCTTAAAGCCATTATGTGCTAAAAGATTTTTGAGCTTCTCTTCACCCCATTCTATGAAATGCACCCCCTCACGCATAAGCATATCAAGCAAACCCAATTCAAGCATTTCTTGCACATCTTTGCGGTATATATCATAATGATGAATACTCCCATATTGCGCATTTTCATAGGAGAGAGCAAGGCTAAAGGTAGGAGAAGATACTTGCGCTTCTTGCCCAAAAGATTCTACAAAATAACGCACAAATGTAGTCTTACCGCTCCCTATACTGCCTTGTAAAAGCACAATATCTCCATTATGCAATGAATCCTTAAGGAGACGACATAAGCTCTCTAGCTCATTTTCTTTGAGCTTAAATTCACTCATCACTAATCCTTTGGCGCACTTCTTTAATCCCCACGCTCTCATTGATTGCCTTAATCAAATCACGATTTTGCGCTAGAAAGTTTTGTTTATCTTGTGGGGAAGAATCTAGATTTGATTGCAGAGGTTGCAATGGAGAATCTTGAGTGCTTGATTGTGTATTCAATGTTGCGCTAGATGAGCTAGATTCAGGGTTTATAGATGCTTGTATAGATGGTTTATGAGCATATACATCGGGTTGTAAATTTTCTTGTGTGTGAAGTGGAGAATCTTGTGCTTCCTCTTGTGCAGGGCTTGTCGTGTCCTCTTTGCTCACCTGCTCAATATGCACATTTTCACCAAAGACAGAGGCAACTAAAGGGCGAATGATTTTGCCATATTCTTTTAAAAATTCTTTATCCTTGCCTTGAGCGATACTCTGCCAACGCAAAGTACAATCTTCTTGTGTAAAACTCACAAAATGCACATTGCGCTCAAAAATCACCCCAAGCTCGGCATTGCGGTCTTTGATTTTAGCGATGAGATTGCTAAATTGAATTTTTGCATTGAGCGTTTGTGTGGGTGGATTTTTTTCTTGTGATGATGCGCTTTGTGTATGTGGCATATTTACATTGGCATTTGGTGCGTGAGAAGAGGTATGTGGATTCAAAGGTTGTTGGTGCTGCGTGCTATGAGGCGTTGCCCCTTGAGAAGTAAAAAGCTCATTTTCAAGCTCCTCTATCATTGATTGTATGTCTTTAACTTTCATTGCCTCTTGCATTTTAAGCGCACAAAGCAGCAGCACAAAGCTCCCCTCGGTATTGAGGTTAAGGAGGGTTTTAGATTCTGTAAGAATGCGCGCAAAGCGATCAAGCAGCAAAGGAGGAAAATCTATATTTTTTTGCAAGAGCTTATCTTTTAAAAACAACATCATCTCATCAAGAATCATCTCACATTCATATTCAAAAAAAAGATTCAAAATCTGCTGTGTTTTTTGTGAATCTTTATGCACAATGCTATAAAAATAATCACTCAATACTTGGGGATCAACTATGCCAAGCATATCACTTACCCCCGCAACCTCGATATGATTCTTACAAAAAATAATCGCTTGATCAAGCAAAGTAAGTGTATCGCGCAAACTTCCCGCTCCGCTTCGCGCAATAATATTAAGAGCCTCTGCCTCATAGCTCACGCCCTCTTTATTTAAAATATTACTAATATGTTCTACAACAAGCCTATGGGAGATTTGCTTAAATCTAAAATGCTGTGTGCGACTTAGAATTGTTGCAGGGAGCTTAAGCGGATCAGTCGTAGCGAGGATAAACTTCACAAATTCTGGCGGCTCTTCGAGGGTTTTAAGCAGTGCATTAAAAGCCTCTTTGCTTAACATATGCACCTCATCAATAATAAAAATCTTATATCGCGCAAAGCTTGGGCTGTATTTTGTCTGCTCAATGACGCGCTTAATATCATCGATTCCTCTTGAGCTTGCTGCGTCCATTTCGATAATGTCCATATGTTTATTCTGCAATGCCGCTACGCAACTCGCACAATTCCCACAAGGCGTGCTTGTAGGTCCGCTCTCACATTGCAAAGCGCGTGCAAAAATGCGAGCAGAGCTTGTTTTCCCGCTTCCACGCAAACCACTAAAAAGATAAGCGTGGGAGAGATGCTTATTATCAAGTGCAAGAGAGAGTGTTTGAGATATAGCATTTTGCCCCACTAAGTCGCTAAAGCAGGTAGGTCGATACTTTAAGGCTAGGGCTATGGAACTCATCGCTTATCCTTATCAAACAAACTAAAATTGCCATTGTATAAAAAGAATCTAAAAATGTGCATACAAGCTATCCTTTCTTTTCATCTTCATAATCAAAAACGGGCAAAGATAGCTTATAAAAAATCGCCAAAAGTCTCATACTCACACCAATAACTAAAGTAATAAGCGTTACAAGTGTTATATCTAAATGTGCATATTCTATGAGTATATAATAAATTGCCCCTGCAAGGAGTGCGATGCCCGCATAAATCTCTTTTTGAAACACAAGAGGAATGCGCATACATAAAATATCGCGCAAGATTCCACCAAATACGCCTGTGATTACGGCTGCGCTCACTGCAATGATAAATCCATATTCCTTATCGATTGCTACTTGTGCGCCTAAAATACTAAAAGTTACAAGTCCAATCGCATCAAGTGTTAAAAATACCATTTCACTTCGTGCAACTACGCGAGGCATTTTTGTCGTAAGCAGAGCCGCTACACAAATAAGCACAACATAATAAGGGTGAGCCACCCAAGTAAGCGGATAATGCTCAAGCAAAATATCGCGGATTGAACCACCACCAATAGCCGTAACAAGTGCGATAAACATTACGCCAAAGAGATCCATTTTATGCTTCCCTGCTGCAAGTGCGCCAGTCATTCCTTCAGCAGTAATGGCGATAATATAAAGTGTAGTAAGAAGCATTCTCTCCCTTTAAAGATTCTCAAATCATACAAACACATTGTAGCTTGAATGAGCTTAGAAAATCTTATCATTTATTTATGGAATTACTTTTGCTTAATTTTGTGCATAAAAACGCACAGGTTTGCACATTTTATTTCAAAGGATAGCATTATGATGAGGTCTCTTTACACTGCTACCACAGGTATGTTAGGGCAGCAACTCCAGATTGACAACACATCAAATAATATCGCCAATGTCAATACAACAGGCTATAAGAAGCAAAGGGCGGAATTTGCAGATTTATTTTATCAAGTGTTGCAATATGCAGGAACAAGCACAAGTGAGACGACTATCTCTCCCACAGGTATTGAGGTGGGTATTGGTGTGCGCCCTGTGGCGATACAAAAGATGTTTTCTCAAGGACATCCAAAGGAGACTGAAAATAACCTCGATATTGCTATTACAGGCAATGGATTCTTTCAAATTGAATTACCCGATGGCAATATCGCCTACACGCGCGCAGGAAGTTTCAAGCTTGATAATGATGGTAATGTAGTGAATGCAGAGGGCTATCGCCTGATACCAGAGCTTACTATTCCAGAGGGGACTACGCAAATAAATATTGGCACAGATGGCACGGTGAGTGTGATAGAGGGCAATCAAACAGAAGCGAATGTGCTTGGGCAAATTGAAATTGTAACCTTTATTAATCCCGCGGGCTTGCATTCTTTAGGTGATAATTTATTTATTAATACCAATGCTTCAGGTGATCCGGTAGCAGGAGTACCCGGACTTGATGGTTTTGGGCAGTTACGACAAGGATTCTTAGAATTAAGCAATGTAAAATTGGTGGAAGAAATGACAGATCTTATTACCGGACAAAGAGCATATGAGGCAAATTCTAAGAGTATCCAAACAGCAGATTCTATGCTTCAAACCGTGAATAATTTAAAGCGATAGTAAGATAATAGTTCATCTATTCAAGCTTTCCTAGCTCATAATAGAGCTTATCGGCAATGAGTTTATAACCATTTGGAAGCAAATGCACATCAGGTTTAGCAAGATTTGCTTTCTCCCATTTGGCTTTTCCCCCGCTCTCTTGTATAAAATCCTCCATACTAAAAAGCAAAATATGCTTTTGTTTGGCAAGTTTAATAATCGCTTCTTGTGTGGCTTTGGCATTTTTAGCGCCCTTATACGCGGCTTTTCTGCGCTTTGTGGCATTTGCAACTTTTTTAACCACAGGCGGAGGAGAAAGAAGCAAAATATGCGCTTGTGGGTTAGCCTTTCTTATGCTATCAATCAATTTGCCATAATTTTTTATGAACGCCTCTTCATCAAAATTATCATAAAGAGCATCATTTGAGCCATAGCATAGCACATACAAATCCGCAGGAAGTATGCGCATTTGCTGCATAAAAAGCTCCTTATCCCATTTGAGCCATAAATCAGAACGCGCTCCATTGATGCCAAGATTCTCAATAATATTATGATGATTTTCTTCTTGTGTGATAAAAAATCCACCAAAAAGCACTTTTTCATTAAGTGCTTCAATGCTAATAGGATATTGGAGCTTAAGTGTGAGAATCTGCCACGAATTTGGACGTTTGGCATTAATGATAAATTTTTGTTTTGTATGATCTTCAATCATTATTGCCTTTTCTTTATTTGGGGCTTTAAAAATGATTTTAGTTAAGGCTCCAAATGCGTTGTTTCTAGGTGTAAGTGTGATATGCGCAGGGAGTGCGGTGGGCTTGGCTATGATACCTCCTAGCGGATATTCATTAATTTCATTTAAGCGGGAGTTTAGAATCTCAAAATTTTCACTTTCATACTTAAGCCCGATGTGTTGATGATAGCTAGGATAGAGAGGATAGACTAAGCCAAAAGTATAGTTTTGAAAAAATAACCCTCGCAATCGATGCGAGAGAAAATCTCCGGCAATGTGAGAATCTCCTAAGATGCGTATCACAAGATGTTGTTTTGAGCGAAGCTTTGCTTGAAAGGCAGGAGAGAGGGGCTTGCCATAATTTTTAATCCCGCTTGTGGATTCTAAAAGTTTTTTACTCTCATTTGGGATACTTGAGCTTTGACCAGGATTACTTAAAGCAATGCCGATGGCTTTAAGCGGATAATCTGCTCCCTGCATACTCACAAATCCTATACAGAGCCATATAACAAAATGCTTCATTGTGCTTCCTCTAATACAAGATCTTGTGGGCGCACAACAAGTGCGTTAAGAAAAATATTTGCCATTATTTGATAGCCAAGTGGTGTAAAATGCACACCATCATCAATACGCACTTGCACACTCTTGCCATTTTCATTTTTGATAAAAGCTGAATATTTCCCTCCCTGCGTAACAATGCCATTGCTTTGGAGGAAAAATTCGCTATTATTGCTCACTTCACGTTCATAGAGGCTATTAAGATACATAATTTTATCATTCAGTGATTTTTCACGCACAGATGGCACTTCATACCACGCCACGCGTGCGCCGTGATATTGGGCGATTTGGAGAATCTCCTCTATACGTTGTGTATAGATTTCTTCCCATTTTTTACTTTTAAAAGCAATATTTTTCTTCATCGTCCAAGGATCATTTGCGCCCAAAAGCACCACTACAAGAGCAATATTATCATTTTTATTAAAAGCTTCCTCAATGGCATTCGCCCAATCAAAATAATGTTTGTGAGTTAAGCCGGTGCTGTGTTTGCTAAGGTTTATACCCTGTAAATGCACCTTTTTAAATGTTTTAAGAATATAGGGAGCAACGCCTTGCATCATTGAATCTCCTACAAGCAAAACAGATGAATATTCATCAATATGTATGCGTGGATTACTCACTTCTTTAATAGGCGTGTAGCTCTCTACTATGAGCTCTTGCTCTGTCTCTTTTGTCTGTGTTTGAGCGCTTTTGGGTAGCTCCTGTGGTGATGCTTGCGTAGGGCTTTGATTTTGTGGTATTTGTACTGTGGGGATATTGTGCGTAAAAAAAGAACTTGTATTTTGCTCTTGTGTGCTTTGAGATGCAGTTTTATTATCTTTATTTGCTTCTAAAGATATTTTATTTTCTTGTGCATTCTTTTGCTCTGTAAGCATTTTAATGTGGGATTCTTGGATTTTATCTGCATTTGGGGGTGTAGAATCTATGCCTGTATGAGGGGGTTTGCGCGTGGGCTTAAGATGTGTTTTTTTTGGAGATTCTGGCGTTTTTGGCTTTGTGGGTGTAGGAAGTGGGGCTTCTTGGGCGATATGGAGGAATTTTTGCGCTTGAGTAAAAGTATCATCAAAAAGATTCTGCAAATATTCCATAGTGCTATCAGTATAAGCAAACACCATATTATTTTGGAGCATACTTGCTTGGTAAATGCGGCTAAACATTCGTATGAGAGGGTGGCTAGATTCTATGAAGTTATGGTATTGCTGCTCCACATAAGTAAGAATTGAGCTATGCAAAATCACGACAAGCTGCAAAAGTGTAGCAAAGATGATGAAAGCAAATTTCGCCTGCTGCATTAAAAACTCGCATAAATAAAATGAGGTATGCCTGAAGGCATTATCACCATAAGTAAAGTGAGTATTATGGCAAGCACAAAGGGCTTAAGAAGCCACGGGATAAGGCTTAGGGCTTTTTGTGTAAGCTCTAGGCTTCCCTTCATAAGCGGATAGCATAAAAACCACACAAAGAATCCGCCAAGAGAGAGCCACGCATATAAAGGTGCAGGTGTATTAAAGCCTTGAGAAAAGGCTACAAAGAAACTACGCACTTCATCAAGCGAGTGATAATAAAAGAAAATCCAACAAAAACTTACATATAAAAAAGTGCAAAATGAGCCAAAAAAGGGCAACTCTTGCAAATCAATTTCAACAATTTTTAGGATATTAAGCCATACAATGCCTAAGCCGTGTAAGATTCCCCAAAGCAAAAATGTCAAAGTATTGCCGTGCCATAAGCCAGAAAGAGAAAAAGCAATAAGCACAAAAAGTTGTGTACAAAGCACGCCCTTTTTGTTCCCACCAAGCGGGATATAAATATAATCACGTATGAAAGTAGAGAGACTAATATGCCACCTATTCCAAAAATCTTTAAGATTTTTTGCCGCATAGGGCATATTAAAATTTGGTGGCAATGTGAATCCAAGCATAAGCCCAAAGGCACACACGAGATTCACATATCCACTAAAATCACAATATAATTCTATGCTGTAAGCAAAAATCGCATTTAAAAGTTCAAGCGCGTGGTATTCAAAAGGTGCGCTTAAAATTGGCTCGGAGTAGATGCCTAAATAATTTGCAATGAGCGTTTTTTTAATAAGCCCAAAAAGCAAGAGGGCGATGATGAGATCTATTGAGCCAAAAGTGCGCTTTGTGTGGTATTGTGTAAAAAAATTTTGACTTCTCATAATAGGACCAGCAACAAAAGTCGCAAAAAAAGAAAGATAAGTTGCTAGGGCTACAAAACTCTCTAGTGCAGGATTACCTTCTTCATAATCACCCTCTCGCACAAGATTCTTGCCCTCCTCATATACTGAACGCAAATAAGTGATTGACGCAAAGGTATAAAAGCTAATACCTAGAGGAAAGATAATATCAACCTCAAGAAAATCAAATCCAAAAAGGCTAAGGAGGGCATCAAATTCATCTTTGATATGTGCATAATATTTGAAAAAACATAAAAATAAAAGCGCAAAACATACGCACACAAGAAATACAAAACGTATGCGAATAGTATCAATGAAAAGGGCGAGAAAATATACAAGACAAGTATAGATAAAGACAATGAGTGCAAAATATGGACTAAAAAGAGAGATAATGAGATAATTAAATCCCAAAAGGGCAAGATTGCGCAATATAAGCGATTGAATCAGCCAATAAAATATAAAAAATATAAGCAATATGATACTAAATTCAATGCTAAAAAAGCTCATTATCTCCCTTCGCTTATTCTATTTATGCGAAATATGAGCGTAAATTGTAGCATAAAGATGAAAAGCAGATTCTTATAAACTCTTTTTTACTCTTTTAGAAACTTGAGCAATGATAAGGTATATGATTGCACCAAGGCAGAGTAAAACAATAGGCATCATATAAGAATGTGCATTGATTTTTTCAAGTAATGCAATCACACCACTGCTTGCATAATATCCACCTATGCCCACAAGAATCGCCCATAAAACACAAGCAATGCCATTAAGCACAAAAAATGTTTTTAGATTCAAACGACTAAAACCAATAGCAAGAGGCACGATGGTTTTGATACCATAGAGATATTTGCTAAAAAAAATCAGCCACGAGCCATATTTTTTGAGCCATATTTGAGAGAGGGCGATTTTGCGTTTATGATTGCGCAAATACCCTATAAGCTCATTTTTTTGATAACGCGCAAGATAGGCTAAAATCGAGCTACCTACGATATTTCCTGCTCCTGCGACAAAAATTGATGTCAAAAGATCCATTTTGTCTAATGCACTCATCACTCCTGCCGTAAGCAATCCCACATATCCGCCTCCTAATGAGTAGGCAAACAAAAGGATATAGCCCCACTGCTCAAGTGAATTGACAACTTCTTGCATAAATATTCCTTTATGTTGTGTCGTGTGTGATTATATGAGAGATTCTAGCATAATTATAATAATAAATCTCAAAATATTTTGTGATATTGTCATACTATCTGCGCACTTCGTGCAAGGCTTTGTCATAAAGATTATAGATTCTATTACAAGAAGCGGCAATATCTTGGTCGTGTGTGGCAAGAATAAGTGCGGCTTTATTGGTATGGATATAGGAAAAGAGAATCTCCATTACCTGCAAGGCAGTTTGCTTGTCAAGATTCCCTGTTGGCTCATCGGCAAAAATAATTTTTGGCTTTTTAGTTAATACACGCGCGATTGAGAGCCTTTGTTGCTGTCCGCCACTCAATGAGCCAATAGGCTGATGAATGACTTTATCAATCCCAAAAGATTCTAAAAGGGCTTTGTCTATGCGCTCACCAGAGAGTATTGAAGCAACTTTGAGATTTTCTATACCGCTAAATCCTCGAAAAAGATAATGCGCTTGAAACACAATGCCAATATGCAATCTCCGCAGTAAAAGCTGCTCTTTACTGCTTAGAGCATAGATATTGTCTTTATCCATTAGCCCCACGCGCCCACTTTTGGGGGGGAGGAGTGTAGAGAGATTATTAAGAAGGCTAGATTTGCCACTGCCACTTACACCTAAAATCGCTATGCTTTCTCCTTCATTGATTTGGAGATTGACATTTGTATAAAGTGTGGTTTCAAAGCTATGAGAAAGCCCATAAGCACGAAGCAGGGGATTCATAATGCTCCTTTGGTAAAAATGGCATATTATGCCATAGCATATAAAATATTGTTTTAGAATCTGTAGCGCAAATTTATTTTAGAGGGATAATCTATTGCCCTAGAATCAGGTAAATATAAAATAAAGATATTGCATTACAAATAATATTTATAGCAAAATAAGGAGTAAGATAATTAAATGCTATCATTAAAATCAAAGAGAGAAAAGGCAACATATATGAATTTTTTATGGATGAAAAGGGCAAAAACCCACTATCATTCAAGACTTTGTAATGCCACAAGATAAAATCAATGTGCATTTTAATATCACAAATCCTAAGTATCCTCAAGCAAGTAAATAGCACAAATTTACATAATTTATGTTTTGAAAATATGAAGCAAA
>NZ_JAFLSB010000013.1 GCF_022511165.1 Helicobacter sp.
GGTGGATTCGCCAAGCCAACGTTGTATCATCGGCACGCTCGGCAGGCTCGAAGAAATGGTGCAGCTATGCGAGCAGCCGGCGATTCTCATCTTTGGCGAAGCTGTTGTCAAGTCAAAGGGGATTCCGTTTGTGGGGGAGAGGATAGAGCTAAAATAGCCAAAGTGGCGGAGCGGACGGGGCTCGAACCCGCGACCCCCTGCGTGACAGGCAGGTATTCTAACCAGCTGAACTACCGCTCCATTAAGCAGCCCTTATAATCCGCAATCAATGAAAGATGAAGCGTAAATGGTGGTCGCTATAAGACTCGAACTTATGACATCCACCTTGTAAGGGTGGCGCTCTACCAACTGAGCTAAGCGACCAAAACAAATAAAAGTGGTGACCCCTAGGGGATTCGAACCCCTGTAGCCACCGTGAAAGGGTGGTATCCTAACCGTTAGATGAAGGGGCCACTTTTATTTATAGTGGTGACCCGCGTTGGATTCGAACCAACGGCCCATTCCTTAAAAGGGAATTGCTCTACCAACTGAGCTAGCGGGTCATATGCCTACTTCATCTTAAATCTACTCAAACACTGCACCACACGCATAAGCAATGCCATAGACACAAAGAGCGAAATTATAGTAAGTTTGCTCGTATTTGTCAAGACTTTAAAAGCGTGAGCAGCATCTCAAGTGCTTGAATGCAGCTTTGAGACTGCACAGCATTTCTATTACCATCAAATTGATAGCGCGCTATTACCGCCTCACTTCCTTTCATCTGTGCCCCAATATACACGCACCCTACCGGTTTTTGCGCACTTCCTCCACTAGGACCAGCTACACCACTTGTAGCAAGGGCAACATCTGCGCCACTTTGGTTTAAAATCCCCGCACACATAGCCCTCACCACAGGCTCACTTACCGCGCCATATTCTTGTAAATGCACCGCGCTCACACCAAGCCACGAAGCCTTGATAGCATTTGCATAGCTAATCATTGCTCCATCAAGCACAGCTGAAGCTCCGCCAAGCGCGGTAAAATGATAGCTCAAAAGCCCTCCTGTGCAACTCTCTGCTATGCCTATTTTGTAATTTTTGGCACAAAGTAGATTCAAAACTTCCTCTGCTAATGCCTCATTTATATACACCTGCATAGAATCTAAATCCCCGCTATTTTTTGTTTAGATACTTCCCTTTCAAGGAAATAATTATATCTTTTAGTAGAATTTTATTACAAAAAGTGATATGATGTAAGTCAAATTTCTAAAAAAGGGTAACTATGGGAAAAACAGAAAAACAAGTCGTTATACGACCAGAAAATAAGGGCAACATCAAAGATGTATATAAGCGCAAAAATGGGCGTATGAAAGAGGAGTTTTATATCCACGAACTCACAAAACTCCAAATCGAACTTGTAAAAATGCAAAATTGGGTAAAGGCTACAAACCAAAAAATTGCTATTATTATGGAGGGGCGCGATGCAGCAGGAAAGGGAGGAACGATTAAAGCTCTTACATCTCGTATGAATCCACGAAGCTGCCGAACTGTTGCTTTGGCTAAACCCACAGAAGCAGAAAAAACAGAATGGTATTTTAAGCGCTACATTAGCACATTGCCAAGCGGCGGTGAGATTGTATTTTATGATAGAAGTTGGTATAACCGCGCAGGGGTAGAGAGAGTAATGGGATTTTGCACCCAAGAGCAATATAAAGAATTTATCACACAAGTTTCCAATCTTGAACAAATGCTTGTTTCAAGCGGAATGATTATCTTTAAATACTTCCTTGATGTAGGTAGAGAAGAGCAAAAACGTAGAATCTTGCGTCGCAAGACTGACCCTCTTCGAATGTGGAAGCTAAGCCCCATTGATAACAAATCCCTTGATTTATGGGAACAATACACAGAAGTGTTTGAGAAAATGTTTGCACGCACACATACCCACATCTGCCCTTGGACAATTGTAAATACAAACGACAAAAAACGCGCACGATTAAATATCGCCCGCGATATTTTGAGCAAGATTGATTATGAAGGTAAAGACCAAACCAATGTATGCCTCTTGCCAGACCCAAGCATTGTATGGACTTACTCTCAATATCAAGCAACGCATACAGACCCCGCAGAGGAGATTAAAAAGCAACTAGAGGAAGCAAGAGAGGCTAAAAAAGCAAGAAAAAAAGCACAAAAAGTAGCAAGAGAAGCTAAGGAAAAGCAAGAAAAAGAGGTGCAAAAAGAGAAAGAAAAGGAAAAAAAGGCTAAGCTTGAGACAAAAGCAAAAGAGGCTAAGGAAGTTAAAAAGGAAGTTAAAGCTGAAAGTAAGACTAAAGCTGAATCTAAAGAAACAGCCACACAAAAGAATAAAACCTTATCATAAAGCCTCCCACAAATAAAGCTTAAAACAAAATATTTAAACACCCTGCCCTCACACAAAAGAGGGCGGGAGATTCTCCTAATAAAATTTTAAACTCTATCTCTTTCATAAAACCTACATTTTAAAAAACCTTTTTGGTTTTGCTTCTTTATTTTTTAAAGCTTTATTCTTTAAAATTATCTATTAAAGAGAGTAGATTCTAGCCTTCAATCATACAAAAATCTTTAAATTTTTGTATTTATTTTATGTATCTTTGAAATACACATTAAGAATCCTATTAATATAGGCTCCTAAAGCCTTATATATCTTTATTTATTTCCTACAATATATCCCAAGATTCTTATGCTACAATAGCAGTAATACATCAACTATAAAATAAGGAATCTTAATGGAATATAAAGGAAAGAATAATCCTAGTCTTGCTACGCCACTTTATGCACAGGACTTAGATGAGAGTTTTTGCATCATTGATATTCGTTACCCCGAAGATTATGCACTTTGCCATATCAAAGATTCTCTTCATCTCAACAACCCCTATGATGTCTATACTTTTATCAAAAAAAATCCTCATCAAAAATACGCCCTCGTATGCTATTCAGGGCATACTGCGAGTATTTTAGGCACAGAGCTTGTAGAAGAGGGATTAGAAAATATTTATTATTATGATGATGAATTTTCTACGCTTGAAAATGCGTCTGTCCAACTTATCACTCAATAACGCTAGAATCCCATACAAAGGAAAATAATGAATACTCTATCAAATCTACTTTACATACTCTCAAACATCAATGTGATTTTTTATCTCCTTGCATTTGTTGTTGGAGGGATTCCATTTGGGTGGCTATTACTCAAAATCTTTTATAAAACCGATATTCGCACGATTGGCTCAGGGAGTATTGGAGCAACAAATGTCTATCGCGCTCTCAAAGAAAAAGATGCAAAAAAAGCAAAACCTCTCTCTATCCTCACTATCATACTTGATGCTACCAAAGGCTTAATAGTCGTTGCTATCGCTAAAATATTAGAACTAAGCTATGAGACACAATGGACAATCGCACTTTTGGCGATTCTAGGGCATTGTTATAGTCCATTTTTAGGATTTAAAGGTGGCAAAGGAGTGGCTACGGCGATTGGTTCTGTATTAATACTTATTCCTTGTGAAAGCATTTGTGGGCTTCTTATTTGGGGCATTGTGGGCAAAGTCTTTAAAATCTCCTCCATTTCATCACTTGCAGGAGTGTTAGGTGGGATTGCACTCACTTTTGTGTTCCCTTATATCCTGCCCTTGCCAGATTCTATCTCTATCATCGCGCAGATTCATACACATACGCCTGTGGTGCTTATAGGACTATTTATATGCTACACACATATCCCCAATATCAAACGACTTTTTAGCGGGCAAGAAGGCAAAGTGCTATGAAAGAGAATATTTCTTTGCATATTGAGAATCTTACTTGCAAAACCATTATTGGCATACTGCCCGAAGAGCGATTAAAACCACAAAAGCTTATCATAGAGGCACATATTACTTATGAGTATGAGGATTCGCCAACCTTCATCGACTACGCGTATATCTGCGAGCGCATCACTGAATGCCTTGAATATGGCGCGTATGAGCTTTTAGAAACTGCGCTCATTGATATAGCTCGCGCACTTAAAGTTCTTTTTCCAAGCATCACGCACCTTAACCTTTGTATCAAAAAACCTGACATTCTCGCTTCCTGCACTGTGGGTGCAAGTATCTCACGCGATTTTTAGCATTTTAGAATCTAAGTTTCACACACAAAATTGCTCGTGCAAAAAATAAAATATATTGCTCGCTTTAAAAATCTAGATTCCAAGATTCTAGTTTTTTTAAAGAGACTCCCACCAACGCGAAGTCGCTCTCTCCTCCCATAGAGGCACTATCTCGCCAATACAAGGCGTAAGGAGGGTAAAATCGCATAAAGATTCTAATCTCCTCCCCTCATAAAGCGCATAAAGAGCCTTAAGAGGCTGGGTAAAATGATGCGGAGCAAGGGCAAACTTGCTATTATGGATAGGCATAAGCTTTTTGCACTTTATATCAATGGCAGCTTGGAGGGTTTGATGAGGGAAAAGATGATGATGCGCCCAACGCATATTGTATTGCCCATTTTCAATAAACGCAAAATCCACGCATTCAAACTGCTCACCGATAACCTTAAAATGTCCGCCATAGCCACTATCACCGCTGCAAAAAATATTTTTATTATCTGTTTGCAGCATAAAAGAAGCCCATAAACTTGTATTTTTATCAAAGAATGAGCGCGTAGAGTAGTGTTTGCTTGGCAAACAATGAATCTTTATATCTCCTAAAGTCACGCATTCATTCCAGCTAAGCTCAATAATACAATGAGAGGCTATCCCCCACTTGCGCAAAATTTTGCCTATACCAAGAGGCACAATAGCACATTGAATCTTTTCTGCTAGGGCGCGAATGCTCTTTTTGCTTAAATGATCATAATGATTATGTGTGATAATGAGATAATCAATCACCCCAAAATCACTCGCACTAAAAATATCTGCCCCCTTAAAAGCACGAAACATACAAGGCAAAGGCGAAGCTGCACTCTCAATCAATGGATCAACAAGCACACTCTTACCATTAAGCCACAGCATAAAAGAGGAATGCCCAAACCATACAAAACTCTCTTGAGAAGGGATTGTGCGAATATCACTTTTAAAGCTAGGGATATGCACATCAGTGTGCGAAGAGAAAGCCTTTAGCATAAAGCGTATGAGAGAATCCTCATAATGACTATAAGATTCTATGATATGTTGTTCTTTTGCATTATGCGCTTGAAATGCTTGTGTAAGATAAGTAGCGGGGTGATTTTTGGCTTTAAATTTTGACATAGATACCTTTCAATTTGTGCATTATATTGACATAATCTTAAACAAAACCTCAAATCTTGCACAATAATTTGTTTTCTCCCTGCTTTATTTGGCATATCATCAAAATAAAGCGTTATATCTTAAAAAGCTACACGCTCGTATTCTATGCTATTTTAATCTATTTTCAAGTTTTTATTTTCTATAATTTCTTAAATCTTTTTAGATATTTTGATACAAGGAGGAGAAAATATGAAAATGTTTGTGAAAATCATCTCAACTCTCACATTAACATTCATATGCACTCAAGCAGCCGAAATCTACTATGCCTCCAAAATCAAATCACTCTACAAAGAGGGTGATAATAAAATTGTGGGGAGGCTTTTACCCACCGCTGCTGTTGAAGTGCTAGAGCGCAAAGATAATAAGGTGCTTTTGCGTATCAAAGGCTATACGCAAGTAGGCTCTAATGCGGCTTTGTATTTCGCCCCAAATCGGCGGATACTCAATGCTGGATTCTCAAAAAATGTAGGTGTAACTTTTACCAACATAGAAACCTTTAAAGAGAGTGAAACCAAGCAAGATTGGGAACTTGCAAGTGTGGATTTATGGAGTGAGGATACAGACTTAACACAAGATTTGCAAAGCCTTTATAAAAAAGCAAGTGAGCTTTTTACAAATTGCTCGATTTGCCACACCTTGCACCCACCCAAAGAATTTACCGCAAATGCTTGGCCTAGCGTAATCAAATCAATGAAAACGCGCGTGGGCTACAACAATGATGAGGAATATCTCGTATCTCAATACCTTCAAAAAAATGCCAAAGATATGCCAAAGGAGAAATAATGAATACATTGAGTAGAAGAACTGTGCTTCAAGCAATGGGAAAGGGTTTGGCAGTATTTGCCCTTGTGCCTTTTGTGGGCTGTGATAACCAAAGTAAAAAAGAAACAATAGAATCTGGCGTAAAAGCTTTTAGTGAGAATCTTGTGCTTGATGGCGAAGTAATTACAGGTGCGCATTGGGGCGTACTCAAAGCCACAATCAAAGAAGGCAAGGTTATCTCAAGCACCAATGCACTTAAAAATGCTGTGTCTAATCCACTTCATAGCACTATACCCGATTTGATTTATGCACCTACACGCATTAAATACCCTATGGTGCGAAAATCTTATCTTGAGAATCCTCAAAACCCTAAGCCCGAGTTACGCGGGGCTGATGAATGGGTAAGAGTGAGCTATGATGAAGCCATTGCGCTTATTAGCAAAGAACTTAAAGCCACTTATAAACAAAAAGGCAAAGAGGGTGTATTTGCTGGAAGCTATGGCTGGAAAAGTAGCGGAAACTTGCATAATGCCCGTATTTTGTTACAAAGATTTATGGGTATGGCTGGAGGCTATGTAGGCGTGAGCGGGGATTATTCCACAGGAGCTTCACAAGTGATTATGCCCTATGTTGTAGGAAGTATTGAAGTTTATGAGCAACAAACCGCCTTTCCTGTGGTGCTTGATAACACACAAGTGATTGTGATATGGGGGGCTGATCCTATGGCAACTTTACGCAATGCTTGGACGATTAATGAAGGCACAGGACTTGATTTTTTCGAGCAGCTTAAAAAAAGTGGCAAACAAATCATCAGTATTGATCCTGTGTGCAATATGAGCTGTGAATATCTAGGTGCAGAGTGGATTGCCCCTCTGCCAAATACTGATGTAGCGCTAATGCTTGGTATAATGCACACAATGCTTAAAACTAACCAATACGATAAAGAATTTTTAGACAATTACACGACAGGATTTGAGCCATTTTCTGCTTATCTCTTAGGCAAAGAAGATGGCATAGAAAAAGATGCCGCTTGGGCGTCTCAAATTTGTGGGATTCCTCAAGAGAAAATAGAATCTTTAGCCAAGCTTTTTTTCACAAACCGCACAATGCTAATGTCTGGCTGGAGTATGCAGCGCGCTCACCACGGCGAACAAGCACATTGGGCTTTAGTAACCCTTGCGTGTATGATAGGACAGATTGGCTTACCCGGCGGAGGATTCGGGCTATCTTATCATTACAGCAATGGCGGCTCACCCACAGCAACTGCACCTGTAGTTGGAGGGATTAATCTAGGCAATGTCGATAGTGGCGGTGCGGAGTGGCTTATGCAGGGAAGTGATAATAATTTCCCTCTTGCGCGTATTTCTGATGCCTTGCTTAATCCGGGAAAAAGCATTCAGCACAATGGTAAAACCATCACCTACACCGATATTGATTTTATCTATTGGGTAGGGGGCAATCCGCTCGTGCATCACCAAGACACAAATACTTTCATCAAAGCGTGGCGCAAACCACGCACAATCGTTGTGAATGAGATTTATTGGACGCCAACTGCGCGATATGCTGATATTGTAATGCCTATTACAACAAGCTATGAGCGCAATGATATTTCAATGAGCGGGGATTATTCAAATCTCCATATCGTGCCAATGAAACAGCTAGTGCAAAAACAATTTGAAGCCACTGATGATTATCAAGTCTTTTGCGATTTAGCAAAAGCTTTTGGCATTTATGATAAATTTAGCGAGGGTAAAGATGAAATGGCTTGGCTCAAGGAATTTTATAACCAAGCCCTTAGCCAAGCCCAAAATTTAATGGTTACAATGCCTGATTTTGAAAGCTTTTGGGAGGCAAATGAGCCACTTAAATTTGAGATTCCCGCAGAATCTGAAAGTTTTGTGCGCTATGCGGATTTTAGGGAAGATCCTATTTTAAATCCACTTGGCACAGATTCAGGCTTGATTGAGATTTACTCTCAAAAAATTGCAGGATACAAATATGCTGACTGCCCCGCACACCCTACTTGGCTTGAGCCTGTTGAATGGCTAGGTATGAAAAATAAACCTGCGGAATTTGCGCTCGTTACCTCTCACCCTGCGTTACGATTACACTCTCAATGCGCAAATACCTCCTTGCGAGAGGATTATGCGATTGCCAATAAAGAGCCGATTTGGATTAATACCAAAGATGCCGCCTCTAAGGGCATTAAAACAGGCGATATAGTCAAAGTAAGCAATAAAAGAGGAAGTGTGCTTGCTGGTGCTTTTGTAACTGATAAGATTTTGCAAGGCGTGGTGCGCTTGTGTGAGGGCGCGTGGTATGACCCTGAAGTCAAAGGACAAATTGGTAGCACTTGCAAAAATGGCTCGGCAAATGTGCTTACGCTTGACTTACCCACCTCACCTCTTGCAAATGGCAATATTGCACATACAACGCTTGTAAATATTGAAAAATTTGAAGGTGAAATACAAGATGTGTGCGTGTTTGAAGCTCCTGAAGGCGCGTAGCTAAAAATTGATTTATACTTTGCTTTTGCAAAGTATAAATGTTGTGGGTGTAGAATCAAGATTTTATACAAAAGGCGAGATTTTCGAGCCTTAAAGCGCGGATTTAGGATTCTAAAAGCTTAAAAAAGCATCTTAGTGCAGATTCTAGGTTTTAGAATCTGTGCGCGATAACGCACCCTCCCTACCACAACAACGCCCCCTTGAAATATTACATTATTGTGCACCGCTAGTTCCAATGCGATAAAGATATATTTTATTGTTATTAAGAATTTTTAAGAATCCTAGAATAGATTTTCCTTAAGGCTTGTGAGATTTTAGAATCCACACAAAACGGCAAATTTTTAGAATCTCACACAGAGAATCTAGCCACAAAGCCCTCCATTTTTAAAAAGATTGCGCAGAAAAATAAAAAATAAAATAAAGCAACTTTTAGGATTAAATAGCACAAAATATCTCTAAATAAGCTTTTATAACGCATTTTAAGCTAAATCTTTAGAATCCTTCAAATTTTATATATGTTCAATGCGCCTTTAAGCTTTTACTTCACGCATTTAATGCCCAAAAAGGCTTGTTTTAGCAAACACGCCCATATTATCGCAAATTTAGCTATAATGTGCGCTCTTTGTAATATGATAGATAAATAGATTCTATTAAGGAGTGCAAGAAATGAAAATCTTAGTCATTCAAGGACCAAATCTCAATATTTTAGGGCATCGTGAGCCACATATCTATGGTAATTTCACACTAGAGCAAATTCACACCAATCTCCAAGCTCAAGCTACGCAGCATAACGCACAATTAGAATTTTTTCAAAGCAATTTTGAAGGTGAAATTATTGATAAGCTTCAAGAGTGCATCGGTGGAGAATATGCAGGAGTGATTATAAATCCTGCCGCCTTTACACACACTTCTATTGCTATTGCCGATGCGATTGCAAGCTGCGGTGTGCCTGTGATTGAAGTGCATATTAGTAATATCCACGCTAGAGAGGAATTTCGCTCTAAAAGCTATACAGGAGCGGTAAGTGCGGGGGTGATTACAGGTTTTGGTGCATTTGGCTATCATCTTGCCCTTATAGGTATCTTACAAATTGCAAGTGAGATTGCAGCTCTTAAATCCCAACAACAAGCCCAAAACGGCACAGGAAATAAATAATGGACTTAGATACTCACATTTATCTCACACTCAATGAAAATGCTCAATATTATGAATGTGGCTTTAGCTGCGATAATGCGCTTATCTTGCGCATCAAAGATGAGCGGTATTTTATTACAGATTCTCGCTATACCCTTGAAGCCAAGGAGTTATGCCACCCACACACCCAAATCATAGAATCTACTGACTTTATCCAAAGCGCACAAGAAATTTTGCAAAAGCTGCACATACCTCACATCATCTTTAATCCACAAGAACTTAGCGTGAGCGTGTATGAAAAACTCAAAATCGCGTTAGATTCTATTCAATGTGAGCTTATTGCTAAACCAAATTTTCATCAAGCCTTGCGTATCAAAAAAACACCCAAAGAAATTGAGCTTATTACAAAAAGCCAAAAACTCAATAAAAAAGCCTTTAAACATTTTGCTAAACATTTGCAAGAAACACTAAAAAAAGCGCCAAGCGAAAAACAGCTACATTATGAGGCAATGCAGTTTTTGAGTGATTTTGGCGCGTATGAATTAAGCTTTGAGCCAATTGTGGGCATTAATGCCAATGGTGCTAAGCCTCACGCCTTGCCAAATGCGCAATGTTTTTTGGCAAAAAATGATGTGTTGCTTTTTGATGCGGGAATCAAATACAAGCGGTATTGTTCAGATATGACGCGCACAGCGAGTGTAAGCAAAAATATAGATTTCAGCAAAAAGCAATGTTTTAAAAATAAACTTGTGCAAAAAGTCTATGATATTGTGCAAAAAGCGCAAGAAGAGACGATTAAGAGGGTGAGGAGCGGAATGAGTGGCAAGGAGATTGATGCTATCGCTAGAGATGTTATTGATAAAAGTGGCTATGGGCAATATTTTGTGCATAGCACAGGGCACGGCATAGGGCTAGATATACACGAGTTGCCACGTATTTCTAGTAGGAGTGAGGATATTATCGAAGATGATATGGTTTTTTCTATCGAACCCGGAATCTACCTGCCACAGCAATTTGGCATCAGAATCGAGGATTTGGTGGTGATGAAAAATGGACGCGCACAAGTGCTATGATTTGCTCTATCGCGCTTATGCTCCTCTCACATAGCCACATATAAGAGATAAAATGCAACAAAATACAGATTCCACCCCCTCCTTGCTCCATATCTGCCAAAGTGGCGATATAGGACTTTTAGAATCTTATACTGCTAGACGCTATGCGTTGAATATGGATTTTTTCTCCTCGCTTAATCACAAGCTTTTTGCTAAGCTAAAAGCCCCAATCAAACAATACAATCTCTACTTGCACCACCAAGATTTAAACATTATCGATGTGCATTCAAAAATCTTTGTCTATCCTGTGCAGGAGCATAATAATGCACCAAAACATATGATGATAGAGCAGAATCTCGCTTTATGTGAAAATCCACCCAATAATCCTGCCTACACAATTTATACTAATCACTTAGCCCTCCATAAGCTTGATGAGCATAATCTCCCGCTTACTGCAAGCGCGTGCAATCCAATGATTGAGCTAATGCTTAAAGATTTTAATGGAGCCAATCGCTTTCATTTACCATCATATTTTCTACCAAATCTCACTATTTTTGGGCTACTTGGAGGTATGTTTTTGCAATTTTTGCTCGAAAAGGGCTATTATTTTCACTCATTACTGCTTTTTGAAGAGGATATAGACTTATTTAGAATCTCACTTTATTTTGTGGATTATCCGCTTTTATTCGAGCGCGTGAGTGAGCGATCGTGCTATATTTTTGTCGAAAACATCGTGCAAAAAGAATTTGTGCAAAACTATTTCACGCATAAACGCATCACAAACAACTTTCTCCGCCTTGAACTCTGCCTTTATGAAAGCCCTAAACTGCAACAAGCCCAAGATGAAGTTGCTCAAAGCTATGCTATAAACGCGCGTGGGTGGGGAAGCTTTGATGATGAAATGATAGGGGTGCGAAATACTTTTAAGAATCTTGGTAAAAACAAAAAAAGTAAATATCCTCTCTTGCATCTCCCAAAACGCATAAATGCGCCTATTTGTGTGATAGGTAATGGGGCAAGTTTAGATTCTTTGCTTCCTTTTATTAAAGAAAATGAGCAAAAAATGATTATTTTTAGCTGTGGCACGGCTTTGAAGCCACTCAAAAATGCAGGTATTATGCCGGATTTTCAAATCGAAATTGAGCGCATTGCTTATCTTAAAGATGTTTTAGAATCTGCCCCGCTTGAAAATACCACACTTTTATGTGGCAATATGGTGCAACCAAGTGCGCTAGAGATTGCCAAAGAAGCCTATATATTTATGCGTGGTGGGAGCGCAAGTGCATATTTTGGTAACCCAAAGAGCGTGGTAGAATTTGCCGCACCTTATGTGGGCAATGCAGGATTTGCTCTCGCGTGCCTTCTTAGTGAAGAGGTAATAATGTGTGGGCTTGATTGTGGCTATATCAAAGGCAAAACAAAACACGCACAAGGCTCATATTATGGCGATGAAGAGAGTATGATTCCAAAAAATGCCTATGTGGTGCAGGGCAATAGCGAATATGAAGTGTATGCAGATGCGCTATTTAGCCTATCAAGTGCAATGATGAGCAAGGCTATTAATGCTTTCACGCCAAAGCTTGTGATGAATCTTGGTGATGGGGCATATGTGCGAGGAACTCGCTCTACGCGCACTGATGAGTTTATTTTGCGTGAGATTAACAAAGAGGAGTGCATTCAAAACATCAAAAGCTATATGTGTGCAGATAAAAAAAAGCTTTTTACACATAAGCAATCCTACAAAGAAGAGCTTAATGCCTATAAAGAAGAAATTTTAAAGGCTTTACGCAAGAGCATAGAGGGACAAAATCACTCTGTGGCAAATAAGCAAGAGCTTTTTGCGCGCATTGATACTATTCACGCCTTAAGCCTTCAATATTCTGCAAAAATACCATTTGTAGGTGTGCTTTTTGAGGGAAGTGTTTCGCATATGTTACACACGATGATGTTATGTGCGCTCCATATCCCAAGTGATAATATCGCGCTTTTTTATGCACGTTGTGTAGAAATTATAGAATCAGCTCTCAATAAAATGGTAATGAGCTATACGATGCTTTGCGTATCAAATGGGATAGAGGCTTGATACGCACTTAAAGCACACGATTTAAAAAGGCTTTGTGCGATGAGGCTTACGCTGTGTGGGGCTATGCAAAAATAATGTGCGATAATGATGAGATGATGACAAAATTGCGTCTTAAATTTCGCTATTTGGGTAGGGGTGGATAGAATCCACACAAATCATCGCATATTTTAAGGGGCGAGATTCTAGAATCTTTTAGCAATAAAGTATATCTTTATTACATTTAGAACTAACGGCGCACAAAGTGCGATACTTTAAAAGCGTCCTCTGGGGCGAGACATATATTATCGAGCGACACGAAGTGGCGGGGGAGCAAAGCGGGGATATATAAGGGAGTGTGAAGCGATTTCGCCTAATTAAAACCCCCTTGTCCCCATTATAAAAGAAATATAAAATCTAAGATGGATAAGGGGAATGACTTTGCATTTGTGCAAAGCACCAATCCATACTTACATATTCAAGTCCCTCGTAAGATTGCACTCGCCCTTTATAAAAAGAATCTTGGTTTGTGAGAAGTTTAAAGAAATTCTTAGATTCTAGAATCTACGCTAAAGCAAAGAGCCTCTGTGTGTGAAAGGCTCAAAGCGCTTATTTGCGTAATTCTTTAATACGTGCTGATTTGCCTTTTCTATTGCGTAAATAATAGAGTTTTGCGCGTCTTACGCGTCCTATACGCAATACCTCGATACTCTCTAAGCTTGCGCTATAAAGCGGAAAGGTTTTTTCTACGCCGATGTTGTTTGCGCCCATTTTTCTTGTTGTAAATGTTCTATCTACGCCATTTCCGCGAATTGCAATACACACACCCTCAAAATATTGTGTTCTGCTTTTATCTCCCTCTTGAATCTTAATGCCCAATCTCAAAGTATCCCCTGCCTTAAATTGTGGGGCTTTCTTATCGCCAATTTGTGCTTCATTAAAACTCTGTATGTAACGATTTCTCATTATTTTTCCTTTCTCTGCTCATCTCTTAAATATGTGTGATATGCTTGATATAAATCTGGTCGAAAATACTTTGTCTTGCATATCGCTAAGCATTTTTTTAAGCTGATGATTTTACTATGATTTCCCTTTAAATATACTGAAGGCACTGCCGAAAATGAAGTGTTATGAGTGATTTTGGCAAAATGAGGAGCTTCAAGCAAATGGGATTCAAAACTCTCTTCTTTGAGAGAATCTGCATTGCCAAGCACCCCATTTACAAAGCGAGAGATACTATCACAAAGCATAAGCGCGGGTAATTCCCCACCGGTTACAACAAAATCGCCCACGCTAAATACTTCATCTGCACGCTCTTCAATGACGCGTTCATCAAAGCCCTCATATCGCCCACATACAAAACTTATATGTGTTTTCTTGCTTAACCTCAAAGCATCATAGTTATTAAAAGGTTTGCCACAGGGGCTAAGGAAAATAATATGTGAATCTCGCACGGATTGCAATGCTGCAAAAAGCACATCAGCTTTCATCACTTGCCCTGCACCGCCGCTTATGGGAGGCTCATCGACTTTTTTGTATTTATCAAGCGCAAAATTGCGGATATTAATACTCTCTACTTCAATGAGATGCTTCTGTATGGCTCTTTTGAGTATAGAATCTGCAAAGTAAGATTCTATAAGCGCAGGAAAAAGTGTGAGAAAGGAGAATTTTATCATTAGCTTTGCTCAAGGATTGCTAGGGCATTGCGTGTAAAAATGCCTTGAGGCGAGAGAGAAAGCACAAATTGCTCAATATTTGGGAGGAGAAATTGTTTTTTTAAGCCTTGCTGGGTAAGTGCCTTATCCGTGCCAATAAGGAGATAATCAAGTGTGCCAATGCGCTCAATATCTATGACTTTGCCAAGATTCAAATCCCCATTTTCACCACTCTCCACCACATTTGCGCCTATGATGTCCTCCCATAAAAACTCTCCCTCTTTGAGATGGCACATTGCCCTACTCTCTGCAAGTGTAGAATACAACTCACAATTTACGAGCCTAAGCGCACTCTCACGCGAATGATAATCCTCAAAACGCACAAGATTTTTTTTGATATTAAAAGATTGAATGCAAAGTGTGCCTAAAGTTTGCGTATGAAAAATAGCTTTGGGAGTAAAAATAGAGGGAAAATCACTTATAATATGAAGCTTTAAATCCCCACACACGCCCACAACCCGACCGACTTTGGCGACTAAAAGAAGGGGAGATTTTTGCTTCATCACTCTCCCTTATCAATCTCTGCTCTATCATATAAAGACTTAATGAGCTTGCACGGCGATTCTATAATTTTTGCCATCTTTTGCTTTTGTGCCAGAAATAAAAGTTTTAAGCGAACCTACCATTTTACCATCACGTCCTATAAGTCGCCCTACATCTTGTGCATCAGCGAGTATAAGAATCTCATAAGTGTTATCAGGAGCATTTGTTATTTGTATATCTATTGCTTCAGGTTTATTGACGATTTTCTTTGCATATTCTCTAATAAAATCTTCGACCATAATACTTCTCTACTATACAATTTATAATTATTTTGAGGTAAGCTTTGCTACCCTTTCACTCATCTTCGCTCCCACACTTTTCCAATATTCTAATCTCTGTGCATCATATTTTACAAGTGGTGGTTCTACTAAAGGATTGTAGTATCCTAGAGATTCTATCCAGCCTCCATCGCGCTTTTTACGAGAATCTGTTACAACAATGCGATAAAAAGGTTTTTTCTTGCGTCCCATTTTAGTTAATCTAATTACTGTTGCCATTGCCTCTCCTTAAAATTTGGCATTTATTGAGTAGCGCATTATAGTGTATTTTGCTTAAATCCTTATTATTTTGGCATTCTCATATTACCCATAAGACTCATAAGCTCTTGCATACCACCTTTTTGCGATATCTTCTTAGCAAGCTTGGCGGCTTGATCAAATTGCTTGATGATGCGATTTATATCACTTACTTCTAAGCCACTCCCCTGCGCTATGCGTTTTCGCCTTGAGCCATTAAGCAAGGAGGGATTCTCTCGCTCTTTTTTTGTCATAGAATTAACCATTGCGCGGATATTTTTTACTTCATTTGATTTATCTAAATCCACATCTTTAAGCGCACCTGCCATATTTCCTAGCCCCGGAATCATTGAGGCAATCTGTGAGAGAGAACCGAGCTTTTTAACATTTTCGATTTGAGCGATAAAATCTTCAAAACTAAACTGCCCTTTTTTAATCTTTTTAGCAATGCCTTTGGCTTCATCTTGGCTAATTACACTAGCAGTTTTTTCTGCCAAAGTCGCAATATCCCCTGCTCCCATAAGGCGCGAGATGATTCTCTCTGGGAGAAAAATATCAAAATCCACCACTTTCTCCCCACTCCCTATAAACTTTAGGGGAATGCCGATTTGATAGGCAATCGATAAGGCTATGCCCCCCTTACTATCGCTATCAAATTTAGAGAGTATAACCCCATCAATGCCAATTTTTTCATTAAAATGCTCGGCGGAGCGGATACCATCTTGCCCACTTAGAGAATCTGCCACATAAATACACTCTGTGGCATTTACTGCCTTTTTAATCTGCCCTAATTCATTCATTAAAGCCTCATCTATGCTTAATCGCCCCGCACTATCGATAATGACTACATCATAATGCTCCATAGCTGCCTTTTGTCTTGCTTCTTTAGCTACACTCAAAGCATCTTCAGGCTTACTTGCAAGACTTGGCGTAAAAATATCTACCTCAATACTTTGAGCAAGACTTTCAAGCTGGGTAATTGCTGCAAGACGATGCAAATCACAAGCAACAAGTAATACTTTTTTTCCTCTTTGTTTGAGATAAAGAGCGAGTTTAGCGCTTGAGGTTGTCTTCCCGCTTCCTTGTAAGCCCATCATCACAATAACACTTGGAGGCGTTGGCGAAAAACTAATGCCATAGCTCTTTGATGAGTGCAAAATCTCTGCAAGAGCATATTGCAAGGCGGCACTAAAGTTTTGTTTGCCAATACCCTCTTGCTTTGTGCGCTCTTGCACTACTTGCACGATATGCTTTGTTACTTTGTGATGCACATCATTTTTAAGCAAAGTCTTCTTTAACTCATCGCACGCCCTTTGCAATGCCCTCTCATCATCGCTAAAGCGAATCTTATTCATAATGCCTTTAAATGAACTTGTTAAAGTATCAAACATTCGCACTCTCCATATAAACCTCTTTAGGGATTGTATTACTAAAAACTACATTGCTACATTGTATGCAAAAATCACTTTTATTATGCTTTTATTTACTTCAAGTTTGTAGATTCCTTTTTTTAATAAGAATTTTTATCCTGTAATAAAAAAGGGTTAATATTATGATGAGCTTTGAACAACACCTAAGAGAAAAACACCTAAAAATCACACCTCAACGCATTGCGATGCTTAATCAAATCGAGCATAATGGGCATATGAGCGTAGAGGAAATTTATGAGCAAATCAAATCGATTTATCCCTCTATCTCACTTGCTACTATTTATAAAAATGTGAGCGCACTCTGTGAAGCAAATATCTTGCGCGAGATTAAAGCTCCTAAAGATAAGCAAAGATATGAGCTAAGTAGCGATAAGCATTTACACGCCTATTGCGAAATCTGTGGCGAACTCAAAGATATTAAACTTGAAACAAGCCATTTAAAAAGTGATTGCAAAGAAAAAACCGGTTATGAAATTTTTGATATTTCAGCCGTGCTTATTGGCTTATGCCCCACTTGCAAGGCAAATCCCAAAAAACTTTCTTTATCTTTGGATTGAGCGCTAATCTCCCCACAATAGCTACTTTTGCAAGAAACATTAAAAAAATTCTAGCAATAAGCTAGAATCTACATTTTACAGCAATGTGGCACTTCTGTGGTAAGAGGCAATCCCAAATCTTTCCACGCATTTAACCCCCCCACGAGGCGATAAAGCTGTGTATAGCCCAAACGTTGCGCCCACATAATGCCTATATGCGCACTTCCCATAGGTGCAGTAATATACTCACCACTATCATAAAACACGATTTTTGCATCTTTTTTCTGCCCAAGTAATTGAATAAAATCCTCCTGTGAGCGTGAAAGTGCATCACTCTCCCAATTCCACTCACTCCCATCTGGATTTAAAGATGGACTTAGCGCAAATTCAAAATGCTTTGCATTAGGAATAAGCCCAAGATTATAAATGCCACGAGGCAAGGTTGCAATAATCACAAAATCATCACTATGCGCATTGAGTTCATTAGGTAAAATCAGCTCATATCCGCTTATTGCCGCACGCGCAATCAATGCAACACTATCATCAATCATATACTGCTCTACACCCGAATGAAGCAGTGAATCTTGAATCTGTGTTGCACCCTCTGCATCACCTGTGGCTCTTTTTTCCATAAGAGCCACAATTTGCGGATAAATAGCTACCATTTTTGCAGAAGCACTTTGCTCCTTTTGAGAATCCGAACACGCCAAAAAGCCTAAGCATAGCACAAACAAAAGTATTTTTTTCACATTTTCTCCTTACTCTATGGGTTTAAAAGTGCATCTAATTCAGCACAAATCTTGTCATATTTCTCTTGTGTATTTTGCAAGTTTGCCCTATTTTGCTCAAGCACTGCCTTAGGGGCGTTTTGGATAAATTTTTCATTACCAAGCATAGATTGCAATTTTTGCAACTCTTTTTCGCATTTTTGTTTTTGATGGCTTAGGCGCGAAGTGATAGCACTTAAATCAATGCCCTCAAGCTGAATATAGCATTCACAAAATTCTCCCACATCACCCACGCTCGCCTTTGGTTTTGTATGTGTGATATGCACAGCCCCCACTTTAGTAAGCTTACACACAAATTGCTCTAAAAGGGCAGTATCCACATTATCACTTAATTTAACATATACCTCATTTAGAGGAGCTAAGCCAAGCTCAAGCATTGCTCTTAATCGGCGAATACTAATAATCACATCTTGTATGATATAAAAAGACTGCTGCAAAGCTATATCTTGCATAGATTCAGCCTCTGCTTTAGGATAAGGAGCAATCATAATAGAATCCGAAGAGGCTATATCGCTTTTATCTAAGCTATGCCATAAAAAATCTGTAATAAAAGGCATATAAGGGTGTAAAAGCAAAAGTGCAGATTTAAAAATCGCCCCTAATTCATAAATAGAATCCTTACTTGCCTTTGCAAGTTCAATCCCCCAATCGCAAAATTCTCCCCACAAGAAACGATACAAAATACTCGCCCCCTGCTCAAAGCGATATTCCTCTAGCGCACCTCGTACTTCTTTTGTCGCCACATTAAGGCGCATTAACATATAGCGCCCAAGAGCTGTTTTTATCTCTATTTCTGCAAGATGAGCAAAACCCTCTTGTTTTGCTTTTTCATCACCAAGCTGTTCTAAATACATATTCAAAAATTGCGTGGCATTATAGAGTTTATTTGTGAAATTTTTAGTATTTTCAAGCGTTTGGCTAGAGAGCTTTATATCTCGCCCCTGCGCACAAAGAATCGCCAAAGAAAAACGCAAAACATCAGCTCCATAAGTCTGTATAGTCTCTAATGGATCAATCACATTCCCCTTAGATTTACTCATTTTTTGCCCAAACTCATCACGCACAAGGGCGTGGAGATAAACATTTTTAAAGGGCAATGCGCCAAGGAGTGATTCTCCGCTTAAGAGCATACGCGCTACCCAAAAAAACAAAATATCAAAACCCGTGATAAGCAAAGTATTGGGGTAAAACTCCCTTAAATCGCTCTCATTATAAAGTGAATCCTTGGCTTCTTGTCCTTCTTTTTTATTCCCCCAACCCAAAGTGCTAAATGCCCAAAGTCCCGAGCTAAACCAAGTATCAAGCACATCTTCATCTTGTTTTGTCGCAGTTTTTTGGCATTGAGGACAGGTGGGATTATTCTCTTCTGAAGCGATTTTTTCTCCACACTCACAATACCACACTGGGATTCTATGCCCCCACCACAGCTGACGAGAAATGCACCAATCTTTTAGCTCCCTCATCCACGCATTATAATTATTGAGCCATTGAGGGGGGAAAAACTGCAATTCCTTATTATTTACCCTCTCTATAGCCTTTTTGGCAACTTCTTTTTTCACAAACCATTGCTTTGAGATATAAGGCTCTACAACATTGCCACAGCGATAGCACTTGCCCACTTGATTGGTATAATCTTCTATTTTCTCAATAAAGCCTCCCTCCTGCAATTTCTCCACAATAGCCAAACGCGCTTGCAATCTATCTTGTCCTGCAAATTCCCCCGCATACTCATTTAAAATACCTTTTTGATCAAAAATCACTATGGATTGAAGATGATGTCTTTTGCCCACCTCATAGTCATTCATATCGTGTGCGGGCGTTACTTTCACGCAGCCACTCCCAAACTCCATATCCACACTAGAATCCCCGATAATAGGAATAGGACGATGAAGAAGCGGAAGAATAACATTTTTGCCAATAAGATGCTTATAGCGCGCATCTTGTGGATTTACCATTACAGCTGTGTCGCCAAAAAATGTTTCAGGACGCGTAGTTGCGACAATAAGCTCTTGGGTGGTAGAAGCTGCTTTATTTTGCTCCAAGGGATAACGCAAATAATAAAGTTTGCCCTGATTTTCCTCATATTCCACCTCAATATCCGAAAGTGCGCCATCGTGTGTGCACCAATTTACCATATAATAATCCTGCACAATGAATCCACGTTCATACCACTGCACAAATGCCTTTTTAACCGCATTTTGCAAGCCTTGATCCATTGTAAAGCGCAAACGCGACCACGCTGGAGTAATGCCAAGATGGCGCATTTGATGCAAAATTGCTCCGCCACTTTTTTCCTTCCATTCCCAAATTTTAGCAACAAATGCTTCTCTGCCTAAGCTCTCCTTATCTAAGCCCTGTGCTAAAAGCTGCCTTTGCACGACATTTTGCGTAGCAATCCCCGCGTGATCCAAACCGGGCTGATAGAGGGTTTTAAAACCATTCATTCGCTTAAAGCGCGTAATAATATCTTGGAGCGTAAAAGTGAGAGCGTGTCCTATATGAAGCATTCCTGTAACATTAGGCGGAGGCATCATAATACAAAAACATTGCGGATTCTCACTCTGCCAAAGGGATTTATTTCCTTCAATCTCAAAATACCCCCGCTCTTCGCATAATTGATAAAACATCGACTCCACACTCTGTGGTTGGTATCCTTTTTTGATTTCTTGTGTATGTTGCTCTGCAGGATTCATACAATGCCCTTGTGGTATTTAATTTGCTTTTGTGCTATAATACCATAATGCCAAAAACAAAATGGAGGTAAATATGACTTATGAGCTCAAGATGCCAATTTTAGGATTTGAAGATGTCAAAAAAGTGGAATTAGAAAAAATTGATGAAACTTTTAGCAAAATCCGCTCACTCGATGGTAATAAGCCTTTTGAAATTACTCTTGTAAATCCATTTTCCCTCTGTGATTATGACTTCACAATTCCCACAGCCGATGAAAAACTCCTTGATTTAGATGAAAAAAGAGGCGATAAAGTGGAAGTATATTGTGTTGTTGTCGTGCAAAAACCTATCGAAAATTCCATCGTGAATCTAATGTCTCCTTTTGTATTTAATCCTGCCAATGCTTCGTGCTTACAAGTTACAACTTTACCTGTGGCACAATATCCACAATTTAGCAAAGTGCAACCTTTAAAAGAGTTTTTATCAAGTGAGATTTTGCAAAGCCTTGCAAAATAGCCTAAACTCCCTACCTTATGCCGCTTTCTCAACTCAATGCAGAACAAGCAGAGGCAGCAAGTGCGCCAAGCGGACATAATCTCATCATCGCTTCAGCTGGAACAGGCAAAACCGCCACGATTGTAGGGCGCATTGCCTACTTGCTAAAAAATGGCTACACACCCAAAGATATTTTGCTCCTTACTTTTACTAATAAAGCAAGTAGTGAGATGATTTCACGCGTGGGGAAAATTTTTGGTGAGAATTTAGCAAAAAATATAGAATCTGGCACATTTCACGCCGTGGCGTATCGCTATTTGCGGGAACATCATCATATTCACCTCAAACAACCCAAAGAGCTTCTCACACTTTTTAAGAGCCTCTACAATAAACGCGTATTCACACTCCAAGAGCCTAAGCCCTATTCCGCGCAATATCTGTACGATTGCTATTCTCTTTTTATTAACTCCGCCGCTCCTTGCACCTTTGGCGCGTGGCTTATGGAGAGAAATGCCAATCAAGAGCCATATATTGCTATTTATGAAGATATGTTGGCTGAATTTAATGATTTAAAAAAAGCGCATCATTATGCAGACTATAATGATTTGCTTCTCTTATATAAAGAATCTTTGCAAAAACAAGAAAAACCGCTATTTGCCGAAGTGCTTTGTGATGAATACCAAGATACCAACCCCTTGCAAGATTGCATACTTGATGCCCTTGCCCCTCCTAGCCTTTTTTGCGTGGGGGATTATGACCAGAGTATTTATGCCTTTAATGGTGCAGATATTAGAATCATCAGCAGTTTTAGGCAAAAATATGCCGATGCAAAAATTTTTACTTTGAGCAAAAATTACCGCTCAAGCAAATACATCTTGCAACTTGCTAATAAAGTCATAGAGAAAAATGAACGCATCTATCCCAAACATTTAGAAGTTATCAAACAAGGCGATTTTGCCCCACCAAAACTCATTGGCTATGATGAGCTTTTTTTGCAATATCAGGGCATTGCAAAACATATCGCTCTAAACCACCACTCCTATGAAGATACAGCCATTATTTTTCGCAATAATTCAAGCGCTGATGGACTTGAAGCGAGCTTGAGAGAACTTCATATCCCCTGCAAACGCAAAGGGAGTGTAAGTTTTTTTGATACCAAAGAAGTAAGTCTTTTGCTTGATATTTGCTCTATTGTGCATAATCCACGCGATATGATGGCATATATTCACACCCTAAGCTATGGTAAGGGTATAGGAGAAGCCATTGCAAAAGATATTTATGAAGCCTTTTTTATGCTAGGCAATGGAGATTGTTTGAAGGGTATGTTTGAGCCAAATGAGCAAATCAAAGCCTACAAACAAAGGAGTAAAAATACGCAACTTGGGCTTTTTGATGATTTTTTTATTTTAGAATCCCAAAGCCGCTTTGATGAGTTTATCTCCCCTGCTTTTGCCTCTCACCCACTCTTGCAACACCCCAAAATTCATAAAGATGGTGCAATATTTCTAAGTGATTTTTATGAAATGCTCCATAGCATTCATACAATGAAAAATCCAAAAGTGCTTGTAAGCCATATCGCCAAAGCTCCATTTTTTGCTCATATCACGCATACACTTGCCAAAAATCGCGCAAAAAATAAAGACGGCACAATCGATAATGCGCGATTTGAAAATGCCCTAGAATCTATTGGGCGAAAGTGTGCACTTTTGTTTGACCTCTCAAAAAATTATGATGATTTAGGCAAATTTTTAAATGCAATGATTCTTGGCTCAAGTGAGGCGTTTGAAGGAAATGGGGTGCATTTACTTAGCATACACGCAGCAAAAGGATTAGAGTTTCAAAATGTGTATATAGTGGATTTAATGGAGGGGAGATTCCCTAATCGAAAGCTAATGAGCAAAAGTGGGAGCTTAGAAGAAGAGCGGCGGCTTTTTTATGTCGCAATCACTCGTGCAAAAGAAAATCTTATTCTCTCGTTTGCCAAAAAAGATGCGCTTAAAAATATTGATTATGTCCCTTCAATTTTTCTCTACGAAGGGGAATTGCTCCATAAAGAAAGTGTAATATAGCTCTAATGCACCACACATTTATCGATAAAAGCCTTATGGGCTTTTATTTCCTGCTCATTTTGCACATCTACTTGCGGAATCAGCTCAAAAGTCTTTTTGGCATTGGCACAATCTTTGAGTTTATAATATCCCCACGCCAAAGAATCTAAATATGCAGAATTGAGCGGAGAAATCTCAAGCGCCTTTTTAATGTGCCCCACTCCCTCTTTCAC
Organism: Helicobacter sp.; assembly: GCF_022511165.1. GTDB lineage: Bacteria > Campylobacterota > Campylobacteria > Campylobacterales > Helicobacteraceae > Helicobacter_C. The sequence goes on from NZ_JAFLSB010000013.1 coordinate 23,759, forward strand.
ATCAAACTCATAATCAATCATCAAATAACCCAAAAAGTTTAAAAAAAAGCCCATCTCTCCACTTCTTAGATTCTGCAAAGAAGCATCAATGCGTTCATTTTTAGGCACATCTTTATCAGATGCTTGCATTAATCTTAGGGCATTTTTGAGATTTTGAGTAATGCTGCGCACTTGGGCGATGTTTCGCTTATCTTTGAGAGATTCAAACGCATAGACTTGCTCTAATGCCAAAAAATAGGGGTTTTTATTTTCTTCATAAAGCATTTTTGCTTGCATAGCGGCTTTTTGATAATCTTTTTGCGCTACATACAAATCAAGTAGAATCTGCCCCTTAAATGGAAATTTGGCGGCAATTTCAGCAGCTTCTTTAAATTTCTTGCGATGGGTGTAAATTAAAATTAAATTATGTGCATTTTCAATCGTAGGATTCTTATCAAATGCACTTTCAAAAAGAGTTTCAATTTTCTCAAAATGTGGGAATCTCGCATACACAGAAATACTAAATTGACAAAAACTCCCTGTGCAGCCATAAGCTTTAATATGTTTATCTAAAAGCTCCAAGGCTTTGTCTTTATGAGATAATGCTAATTCTATGGTAACAATTTTTTGTAACACATCAGTATTTTTATCACTCTCATAAGCACGATAGAGATACTTCAAAGCCTCCTTATATGCACCCTTTGTAGCATAAAGTGAGCCTAAAATATCATCAAGCATAGAGGAGGGTTCACTTTGGGCGATGATTTTTGCTTCTTGTATCGCCTTTTCATTCAAGCCAAGCTTGAGATAGCTATCCAAAAAAACTTTGTGCAATGTTATGTCTTTCTTGCCCCCTTGTGCAAGATAATCATTTGCAAATTCAAGTGTAGCGGTAGGATTATTAAGCATAGAGGAGAGTAAAATTGCCTCTTTGAGATATTCAAGCTTATGTGTCTCCTCATAAAGCACAAGATATAAGTCTCGCGCCTTATCAAATTGTGATTGACTCTCATAATCAAGTGCTTCAAAAAGATAGCTATCCTCATCAAATGCGCCATAACAAAGGCATATAAAGCAAAGCAAAGTTATTATAAATTTCATTTTTGCTCCTTTTTTACAATACCCGGGCACTCTTCTTGCAATAAAGCAAATTCGGATTCATTTAAGTTTTTGTGAGCTTCCCAAAATGGAAAATAACGACATTGTGCAGGGCGATGGGCATAAATGCTGCATTTGCCCTCATTTAAAAATACACAAGCTAAGCCGCTATGATGAGATTTTTCAAGGAATGAGAATTTATAGCCTACTTTACGCACATATTGCATACAAAAAGATTCAAAACTTAAAGCTAAAAATGCCGCAATCTCTTGCATTTCTTTGATGCTTGCAAACACATACCCGCTCCTCCCTGTGCAACATCTGCCTCCACAGCTTTGGCATTTATCTGCCTCAAAGCTAAAAGGATAAGCTTCTTGTTCAATTTTCATAGAATCTTTTCTGATCTGTTCTATAAATTTTATTAATATATTCAACCTGTGCATCTTGCACACGCTCAATAAAAAATCTTTGCTCACGATCGATTTGAGCTAAAATGAGTTGCTCTACGCCTATGGCAGTGGCATAATTTACCCAATCATAGCGCAAATCCCCCCCTAGGAGCGAAGCATACTCTACAAGCCTTTGATTTGGATTATTAATCACATTGGCAATATAAAGATTTTTGCGATCAGCTCTTTGAATCATCAATAAAAGTGAAGGATTAAAATTAATCTGCGTAGAGAGTAATTTATCAGGCTTTTTTGTCGCAAGGGCAAGCTGTGAAGCAATAAGCCCTGTCTTTACCACAGGTGTATTAAAAAACACAACATTTCCGGCAACATATTTTTCATAAGCTTTGAGTTTTTGTGAAAAAGTCGTGGCTGATTTTGAATCTATCACTTCTTGAAAAATAATGCGTTGGGTTTTGCTCTGCAATGTCGCACCTAGATTGCGCCCAATCGCACTGCTATCATTATAAGCAACAATGGGCTTATTACCCGCAAAAGAAAGAAGGAGCTCAATTTGTGCTTCATAATCAATTCCTCCAAAAATGAGATTTTTGGGGATTTGGCTTGTTTTAATTTGTTTCTTGTTAATGGTTGGAAGATAGGTGGGGAGGCTGATATTGAGATTCACAAATTCTTGTGCGCCTTTTGCAGTAAGAATAGCAATCACAAAATCATATCCATTTTGCACGATTTTTGCATAAGTATTGCGCAAATTTGCCGCACCCTCATCACCTGTATCAAAAATCTCAAACACAAAATCGTTGCCGCGCGTCATTAAATAAGCTAAAATCGTATCAATACTACTTGCAGAATATCGCCCAATGATTTTTTTAGGCATCAAAAGGGCAAGTTTGATTTTGGCATTACTTTGCAAGCTCGCAGGAATAGCAGAATCCATAATCCCCAAATCCGCCAATACAGATGAGAATTTTGAGCGAAGCTCGACATCATTGGTATAGGGATCAAAAAAAGCAACAAATGAAAAAAATTGCCCCTTTGTGAAAAAATTAAGTAAGCACGAGCTTGAGCATTTAGCAGTGCTTATATTGAGCACTTCTTGTTGAGGTAAGGGGAGAGGCGAGATAATATAACTTTTTGCTGCCATATATGAGACAAACAATGCGTTGCAACATAGCCATACAAAAATTTTCATATATGCACTCATAATTGTCCTTTTGCGAGTAAAAAATGCGTATGTGCCTCTTTTTTCAAAGAAGGATTGCGCACAAGCTCATTGAGCGAATGAGTAATCAAAAAATTTCTGTTATTGTGCCATAAAATTCTACCGACTTCTAAATGCGCTCCTAAAATATGCTCGGCGACTTGATTGCCAAGCAAAATACATACTTTGGGGGTAATTTTTTGCAGTTGAGAGAGGCAAAACCCCATACAAGCAAGAATCTCACTTTTTTCTGTGTGTGGATTATGCCCATCACATTTCACAAGCGAGAGGATACTCACTTGTGACCAAGAAAGCTCAAAAACACGTGCAATAATATTTTGTAGCATCAAGGCACTCTTATTTTGCACAAATGCTCCTTTTTCATCAAGCAAGGGTATTTCACTGATAAAGCACAGCTTTGCTTTGGGGTTTAAAAGCCCTGCACTTGGCTTTTTGCAATGCTTAATGCGATTACACAAAGAACAATACTCAATCATAGATTCTAAGTCATTATGCAAAGTGTAAGAAAGGGGGCGATGAAAAGGCATAATATATCGCTCTCCACACGCATATTGCCCATAAAGAAGTTTGAGTTGGAGGTATTTAAGAATCTGCGCCTTCATCATTTACTCTCATATATCAAGCTCTAAGCCCACCGGGCAATGATCGCTTCCAAAAATATGAGGATAAATGTGCGCATCTTTAAGATGTGCTTTTAAACTTTGCGAACATAAAAAATAATCAATACGCCAACCGGTATTATTCTCTCGTGCATTCCCCATATAACTCCACCAGCTATAAGCCCCCTCTTTATGCGGATAAAAATGCCTAAAAGTATCAATAAAACCTGATTCTAAAAGCTCACTCATTTTTGAGCGCTCTTCATCTGTGAATCCTGCATTGCGGCGATTTGTCTTTGGATTTTTTAAATCAATCTCCTTGTGGGCGACATTTAAATCCCCGCAGATAATCACCGGCTTATACTTGCTTAAATCCCCAACAAATGCCCTAAAATCATCTTCCCACTCCATTCGATACTCTAATCGCTCTAGCTCACGCTTAGCATTAGGCGTATAGACATTGACAAGATAAAAATGCGGGTATTCTGCACGAATAATGCGCCCCTCTTTATCGTGATGAGTAATCCCCATATCATATTCTACTTTTAAAGGTGTGCTTTTACTTAAAACTACCACGCCAGAGTAACCTTTCTTCTCTGCACTATTCCAATAGCTATGATAGCCTTGAAAATCAAAATTAGCTTGATCTTGAAACATTTTAGATTCTTGAATACAAAATATATCAGCATTGACTTGCGTAAAAAAATCCATAAATCCCTTATTCATACACGCACGCAATCCATTGACATTCCACGAAATAAGTTTCATTAAAATCCTTGTAAATCTAAAAAAGCGTGTTATAAAGTGGCGACCCTTGAAAGATTTGAACTTTCGTTTCCACTGAGAAAGAGTGGTATCCTTGGCCTCTAGATGAAAGGGTCATTAAAAGTATAGCAAACCTTAGTTAAGATTTGCTACAATAGCTACCTTGCTTCAAAGACAAGGCTCAAACCACAAAAAATGGTGTTTTAGGTAATGCAGGATTATATTCAGGGATTCTTAGTCGCCTTTGGGCTTATCTCTGCCCTTGGAGCGCAAAATGTGTTTGTCATTAAACAAGCCATTAAAAAAGAGCATACCTTTTTTGTATGCGCACTCTGTGTGCTGTGTGATATAGTTTTTATGAGTCTTGGGGTGCTTGGCTTTGGCGCAATACTCGCAGATTCTGTGCTATGGAGCAAAATTTTAGCTCTTGGTGGCATTATCTTTTTATGCTTTTATGGAATACGCTCACTTAAAGGAGCTTTTACACATAAAACGCTCTCCTTACAGCAAGAGAGCGCTTCTTTGTCTCTAAAGCGCACGCTTTTAGCCACACTTGCTATCACCCTTTTCAATCCCCATATGTATTTAGATACCATTATTCTGCTTGGTAGCATTGGTATAGGCGCAGATTCACGGATTCATTTTCTTTTGGGTTGTATAAGTGCTTCAGCAGCGTGGTTTGCCCTACTTGGTTTTGGGGCAAATGCCCTTTCGCCCTATTTTACTTCGGCTCGTGCGTGGCAAATACTAGAGGGTTTTGTTGCCTGTGTGATGTTTGGCATTGCCTTTAGCCTTATGCTTTTTGTATTAGGCGATTAATGTGTTTTAGAATCTCTTGTGCGCCATAGGGCTTAATTTTATCCATTGTTTGCTGTGATTTTTGCTCAAGTGAGCCATTTTGAAGTGAATCAATAAAGCCTAAAACCTCATCGCTTTGAAGCGCCTCCTCTCGCACTACTTGCCCCAAGCCCTCTTGAACAAAATAAAGCGCATTAAAATACTGATGATCTTTTGCCGCATAAGGATAAGGCACAAACACACCAATAAGCCCATTTGCACTCATTTCCCACAAGCTTGAAGCACCGGAACGCGTTATGCACAAATCCGCTTTATGCAGACGATTGACAAGTTGCTTATCAAAGGCAAATACATCAACCTTATCCAAAATGCCAAGATGTGCATAGGCTTCCTTTATACGCTCAAAATCCCTCTCTCCACATTGATGAGCTACATTTATACCTCTTTGAAGTAGTTCTGGCACGAGTGTAAGCGCAAAGTCATTAATGCCTTTGGCTCCTTGAGAACCGCCCAAAAAAAGCACTTCACGCACACTCTTGCGCACTCTAGCTTTGGCAAAAAACTCATCACGCACAGGATAAGAAGTGCGAATAAAATGTTTGCTATCCCCCTCAAAACTCCCAAAAACCGCCTTAGCAAAAGGAGTAAGAATCTCATTAAGCTTGCCTTTAATTGCATTTTGCTCGTGGATAAAAAGCGGTATATTGCAAAAAAGTGTTGCTATACTCGCACCCCCCGCGCTAAATCCGCCAACACTTATCACTCCTTGCACCTGATGAGCCTTAAGAATACTTCGCGCTTGTATCACGCATTGAAATTGCTTCAAAAGCGCTTTGATTTTGCCTAACCCCCTTTTATTGACAACCCCCACTGAATCTAAAAAATAACATTGCTTAAAAAGTGGGGAATGCTCAAACCAAGCCCTATCCTGCCCCAAAGTCGAGCCTATATAGATAGATTCTCCTCCATTATGGGCTATTGCCTCCGCAATGGCTTTAGCAATCGCTAAATGCCCTCCTGTTCCTCCACCTGTAATTGCAAACATAAGAATCCTTTGCGCAAAAATATGATATTGTAATGTGCAAAAATGATGTTTTAGTAATATTTGAATGCCCTTTAACTAAGAGGGTATTAAGTTAAGATTCTATATCCTCGCGCAAATCTTTACACAAAGGGATACAATGGCTCAAATCATCACGCGTTTTGCACCCTCCCCCACAGGATACTTACATATCGGGGGCTTACGCACTGCGCTTTTTAATTATCTCTATGCAAGGGCAAATGGCGGTAAGTTCCTGCTACGCATTGAAGATACAGATTTGGCACGAAATTCACTAGAGGCAGCACAAGCAATTTTAGAAGCATTTGAATGGACAGGGCTAGAATATGATGGAGAAGTTGTCTATCAAAGTGAGCGTTTTCCTCTTTATAAACAATACATTCAGCAGCTTTTAAAAGAGAAAAAAGCATATTATTGCTATATGAGCAAAGAAGAGCTTGATACCCTACGCAAAGAGCAAGAATCTAAAAAACAAACACCTCGCTACGATAATCGCTATCGTGATTTTAATGGCACGCCTCCTGCGGGGAGAGAGCCTGTGGTGCGCATCAAAGCACCGCTTGAAGGTGAGATAAGCTTTAAAGATGGCGTAAAAGGCGAGATAAAAGTCAAAGCCAAAGAACTTGATGATTTTATTATTGCACGAAGTGATGGCACTCCTACTTATAATTTTGTTGTAACTATCGATGACGCGCTTATGGGCGTTACAGATGTAATACGAGGCGATGATCATTTAAGCAATACACCAAAACAAATTATCATCTATAACGCGCTCGGTTTTCAGATTCCACGATTTTTTCACGTGCCAATGATTCTTAACCCTCAAGGGCGAAAATTGAGTAAGCGTGATGGCGCAATGGGTGTTATGGATTATAAAAATATGGGCTATTTGCCTGAAGCGATTTTGAATTTTCTCGTGCGATTAGGGTGGAGCTATGGTGATAAAGAGATTTTTTCACTTAAAGAAATGCTCAGACTCTTTAACCCCAATGCGCTTAATAGCTCTCCTAGCGCATATAATGAGGATAAATTTTTGTGGCTCAATGCTCATTATATAAAGCACACTGATAATGCAAAGCTTGAATGCCTCTTAAGTGCCTTTAATGTACCAAAACTCCCTTCACAAACGCGCGAGATTCTCTATCCTGCGCTCAAAGACCGCTGTAATACACTTGTAAGCTTCGCGCAAGGCTTTTTTGAGGTGATGAATGCCCCGCAAAAATATGATGAAAAAATGCGTTCAAAACTTGACAAAACAGCTCTAAAGTGCTTAGATTCTCTTTTTGATAAAACCGATGCGCAAGTGTGGGCAGGAGTGCAGGATATGGAAACATATTTGCACGAGTTTGCCACACGCTCAAATATAAAAATTGGCAAGCTAATGCCCGCCTTGCGATGTGCCTTACTTGGCAAAAGTGGCGGGATTGGAATATGTGAGACGCTGATTATTTTAGGGGAGCAAGAGAGCGTGCATAGAATCGCACTTTTTAACAAAGCAATACACGAAGAAAATGCTGCTCAAACAAAAAATTAAGAGCAATAAATGAAAATAAAATATAAGCACAAAAGCACTCATAACACACAAAAACAAAGCTTAGAGGGCAAAACAAATGCTTATTAGAATATATTTTATAAGTATGTGTATCTGCAATCTTGCCTTTAGTCTTGCACTTGGGGATTGGTTCGCAAGACAAAAAACTATGAAAGCCCCACCTAGCCTTGAATCAAGCCTTCAATCTTTTTTAAGTGTAAATTGCAAAAATGTCAATATCCTAAGAAGTGCTACACACAAAATCCAATATAAAGGGCAAAAAGCCCTTGAGCATTGTTTGATGGAGCAGCGATTGCTTCAGTCTATTATAAATGATGATGTCCTCACTTATACCTCTATGGTAGCAGATGGGCAGACAAGTGAATATTTTTTATTCTACACTACGCACCCTCCTCGCCTTGAAATCACGCCCCTTATGGCAGCAATTGTTTTTGATTCTACACAAGTCTTTGAGCTTATTCTTGCAGATTCTGGAAAAGTAAGTAAATTCTCTAGGAAGAAGCCAAAATATGATATAAATCGTGTTATATCCCATGATCAAATATCAACAGGCATATTTAGTTTAGGAAATAAAATATATGATACCTATGGCGTGAATGCCATTGATTTGAGCGCAATGTATCATCGCTATGATATGTTTTGGGCATTGCTCCAAAAAGGCGCAGATTATAATGACCCTAAATATCCGCTCACAAATGGTATTATTACTTTTGGCGACCCATACATTTTGGAACTTGTATTGTATTTTGATGAAAATTTCTTATATCGCTTTGGTGGGGGTAATATGCTGCATTTTGCCGCAAGAGAAGGCAATGTGGAGCTTTTAGAGTATTTAGTAACACACAAAAAAATGCCCATTAATGCACTCAAAAATGGTGAAACACCACTTGATGCTGCACTCAATGCAAATAATTTGTGGCATAAACCCCAGCTCCAAGCCGCACAAAAACTTATCGAGCTTGGCGCAAAAGTGAGCGAAGCCAATGCCAATCGCCTCAATAAACTCACTCATCATAGGGAATAAAGAACAATTCTATATGAGGAATCCTTAATGGTGCAAAGGCTACACGCCCTTTATTGAGAATCTAGCTAAACTCGGCAATGTGTTTGCATCTTGCAAGATTCTAGCCTTTAAGGTATATCCTTATATTGCAGTAAAATATCACGTGAAGCGCAAAGCTCTACAATTAAATCCCTCCACATTTCTGCCCTTGCACAAAATCTTAATGCCTTGGGGTATATTATTGTGCCTGTGTAATCACTCCTCCACCAAGCACACAATCATCTTGATACACAACAAGAGCTTGTCCTTGTGCCACACCATAGGCAGATTCTAAAAGTTTGGCACGAATATGCTCACCTTCTATATCAATACGCGCTTTAAGCGGAGTAGAGCGATAGCGCACTTTCACATCATATACACCCCCATCAAAGGCTTGAGGGAGGCTTTTATTAAGAGCTTGTATAGAATCTATGGCTAATTCATCTTTTGTGCCAACAATAATTTCATTTTTTTGTGGATCTATGGCTTTGACATAATGGGGCTCGTGTGAGCCAAACACGCTAAAACCTTTGCGTTTGCCAATAGTATAGTGCATATAGCCCTTATGCGTGCCAACTGCTGCGCCTTTGCTATCGCGCACAATGCCTTCATTATCCACATTTTCATAAAGACGCAAAATATCGATATAACTCTCCTCTACAAAGCAAATTTCTTGAGATTCTTTATAAGTTTGTAATGTCCCAAGAAAAGGCAAAAGAGCAAGGGCTGTTTGCTTGACATCACTTTTATACATCGCCCCCAGTGGAAAGATGATTCTATCAATCGCGCTTTGAGGCAAAGCATAGAGAAAATAACTTTGATCTTTGCTGTCATCAACTGCCTTTGCGATGCGTTTTATGCCATTTACTTCTTTAATCTGTGCATAATGCCCTGTGGCAATATAATCACAACCAAGCTCATCGGCTTTTTGCAAGCCTAAGCCAAATTTCATTAGTGGATTGCAAAGGGCGCAAGGATTAGGGGTTTGCCCCTCTTTGTATGAACGCACAAAGACATCATAGACATTGCGCTTAAACTCATCTTGCAAATCAAGCACCTCAAAGGCTATGCCCAAATGCTGTGCAACTTTTTGGCAATTTTGTATAAATACTTCGTGTTTTTTTTCTTTATTATGAAGCTTAAGATAGAGTCCTATTACTTCATAGCCTTGCGATGAGAGCAAATGGGCGCAGTAAGAGCTATCCACGCCACCGCTCATAAGGAGTGCAACTTTCACTAAAAATCCTTTATGAATTAATTACAATGAAATAATCAAAAAATGAAGCACAAGAGATAGCATTTTGAGGTAAATCACGCGTAAATATCTCTCTTATGCGATTTTGTGGTATAATCTAGTCTTTGTGTGAGAAATTCTTACATTATCTTTTAAAAATTGACATTTGAGATTATTATTTTGGAGTATATTGTGATTTTAGAGCACGAGTTACCTCAAGGGAGCAAATTATATTTTGATACATCAGCCAAGCTCAAGCGCGATATAGAATCTTGTGCCATTAAGGCGTTTTATGAAAATGATTATAAAGAGATTGTAACGCCTACATTCACTTTTTTAAAGCATCAAGATGATATTTTAAATCGTAGGCTTGTGCGATTAAATAGCGAGAGCAATCACCAAATCACTTTGCGCTATGATACCACCCTTGAAGCAATGCGCATTGTTACAAAGCATATTACCCACATCAGTGAGCACAAAAAATGGTTTTATATCCAACCTGTTTTTAGCTATCCCACGACTGAAATTCACCAAATTGGTGCAGAGCATTTAGAGGGTGAAAGTCTTTCACCTGTAGTGTGTCTAGGGATACAGATTCTCCAAGAACTCGGCTTAAAGCCTTATCTACAAATCTCTAATATGAAGATTCCACTTTTATGTGCTAAACATAGCGGTGTAGATATAGAAGTTTTTGCCTCTCAAGATATGTGCAAACTCTTACAAATGGAGGGGTATGTGGCGGATTTGGTGCATATCAAAACAAAACAAGATGTACAAAATGCAATGGATAAAGTGCCTGTATTTTTGCGTGGAGAGCTTGAGAGACTCTTAGAGTGTGCGAGTTATTGTGAGTATGAAAAAAGCATTTTCTCCCCTCTTGCTTTTTCTCCTGCTTCATATTATGAGGATTTGTTTTTTAGAATGTTTCTTGGCAATGCTACTTTGTTGCAAGGAGGCAAATATAGCGTAGGGAAGCAAAGCTCCTGTGGTTTTGCTATTTATACTGATGAGGTGGTAGAATGCCTCATTAAGCAAAGAATATAATAAAGATAAAGAGGAAATAATATGGCTGATTTGGTTGTGGGGATTCAATGGGGCGATGAGGGCAAGGGTAAAGTCGTTGATGCAATGGCAGGAGAGTATGATTATGTCGTGCGCTATCAAGGGGGGCATAATGCCGGACATACGATTGTTGTAAATGGGCAAAAAATCGCCCTACATCTCCTACCTTCTGGAATCCTCTATAATCAATGCAAAAATATTATCGGTAATGGCGTGGTGATAAACCTTGAAGCATTGCTTAAAGAGATGAAAGCTTTTAACAACTTGCAGGGGAGACTTTTTATCAGTGATAAAGCCCATATTATCCTCCCTTACCACGAGATTTTAGATAAAGCAAAAGAAAAAAGCAAAAATAAAGCCGCTATTGGCACAACAGGCAAGGGTATAGGACCTTGTTATGCCGATAAAGTCTCACGCAATGGTGTGAGACTTATAGATTTACATAATCCCGCACAACTAAAGGCAAAGATTCAAGCTATTTATGAGCAAGTGCAATATGCACAAAGCCTCTATGATATAGAGCTTCCAAGTGTGGAGAGTGTAGTAAAACAAATAGAAGAGATTGCAGGAGAGATTCTGCCTTTTATCACAAACACCGCGCAGCTTTTATGGGACGCGCAAGAGAGGGGTGAGCGTATTCTTTTAGAAGGAGCACAAGGCAGTATGCTTGATATTGATCACGGCACTTATCCTTTTGTAACAAGCTCCACGACTATTACCGCAGGAGCGTGTAGTGGGAGTGGGCTTGCTCCAAGAGACATAAAACGCGTTATAGGCATTGCTAAAGCCTATTGCACAAGAGTAGGCAATGGCTCATTTCCTACCGAAGAAAGCGGAGCAATAGGAGAGAGACTACGCGAGGCAGGAAAAGAATTTGGCACGACAACAGGCAGGGCAAGGCGATGTGGGTGGTTTGATGCGGTGGCGGTGCGCTATGGAGCGCGTTTAAATGGCTGTGAATCTCTTAGTATAATGAAGCTTGATGTGCTTGATGGATTCCCCTCTATCAAAGTATGCGTAGGATATGAGTATAAAGGCAAAGAGATTAGCTATGTGCCAACTGATTATGAGAATGTCCGTCCTATTTATAAGGAATTTGAGGGCTGGGATAAGACTTCTGGCATACGCGCCTTTACTAAGCTACCAAAAGCGGCGCAACATTACATTAGAGAACTCGGTCGTCTCACTGGTATAAAAATTGCTATGATTTCTACAAGCCCCGAACGCGATGATACAATTAGGCGTTAGAAAATGAAAACAAAATTTAGTGCTATCGTGCATTTACGCAAAAGGGATATGCAAGAATGCGAGCGTGCAATAATGCAAAATGAAAATAAAATCGCGAGTAAGCGAATGCAAATTGATGATATTGCTGATGAGCTTGTAGGGCTTAAAGTGCCACAAAGTGGAGCATTCCAAGCCTTTATGGCATACGAAGAGCTTAAAAAAATGCTACTTTTTCGTATGAGTATTGCACAGCAAGAGCTAGAGGAGCTACACACAAACAAGATGCTTTTACAAGAGCAATATAAAAAATGTCATATTGAATATGAAAAAATGGCATCTTTAGAAAAAAGGGAGCAAGAGAGTATGTTTAAAAACTTAAAACTTAAAGAGAAAAAAGAAGTTGATGAGATTGCAACAATGCTATATAGTAATACCGAAGGTAGATTCATATGAGAATCTTAATGGCATCAGCCCTTATATGCGCTTTGGGTACATACAGCTTTGGGCAGACATCACAACTCCTTGATTGTAGCGTTATTTTTGAATTACGCAAAGATGAAATTAAAGCGCAACTTGATGAGATTGATGAGCGGCAACAAGCCCTACAAGTGCTTCAAAATGCCACCCAAGTGCTTCTTGATGAAAAAGAGCGACAACTCAAAGATAAAGAAAAAGAGATTGATCAAAAAATTGTGCTTTTTGCAGAGGAGCAAAAAAAGGCAAAAGAGCAAGAAGAGCAAACCCACAAGCGCAATTTGGAAGAATTAGAGCAAAAAAATAAAGAGATAGAGCAGCTTATCGCGCAAAATGAGGAGATTCTCTCACAAATTAAGACACAAAAAGACGATAAAATTGTCCAAGCCTATAAAGGCTTAAAAGAAGCCAAGGCTGCTGCCATACTTGAGGATTTGCCCGAAAAAGAAGCTGTGGAGATTCTCTCACAAATGGATGTAAGGGATATGGTAAAGATTCTAGGCAAAATGGATAATCAAAAGGCGGCAAAAATTACTTCAGCTATCCGCGAAATAAGTCCAAATCGTCTCCCTGAAACACTTCCAAATATCCCCCCAAAACCAGCAAATACACAAAATGAAGCAGAATCTACCCAAGATTCAAATGCTTCTCAAGATTTGAGCCAAGAAACAAATGAAACAAATCAAGAATCTACCCCAAATAATGCTAATAACACAAATGAAGAATCTCAACAAGAGCCAAATACACAAGAATCCCAATAATTAGCCCTAAGCCCCTGCCTTATATATAAATTTTTATCTAGCTTTTTGAGATGATGTGAAGGCAAACTAAGGGCAAGATAATGCAAAAATTTAAGATATTTAAATGTATAGCGATTCTTTAATATCTACCTTGCACAATCCTTGCTCTTCTATAGCACTTTATTTCTTTAATAGGCTGTTTATTTATGCCCTTCATTCTTATTATTTATTTGTTTAAGATAAGATTCCAACTTTTTATTTCAATGTTGGAGAATCACAATGGGTAGAAAAGAACACGATTTTATCGGTGAACTAGAAATTGCTGATGATGTATATTATGGCGTGCAAACCTTTAGGGCATTGCAAAACTTTAATATTACAGGAGATAAACTTAGTAGCTATCCAAGCTTTATTAAAGCATTTGCACAGGTAAAAAAAGCTGCGGCTTTGGCAAATTATGATTTAAAGCTTCTTGATAAGGATAAAAAGGACGCTATTTGCAAAGCCTGTGATAGGCTGATTGCTGGTGAGCTCCAAGATCAATTTGTCGTGGATATGATTCAAGGAGGAGCAGGCACAAGCACCAATATGAACACAAATGAAGTGGTAGCTAATCTCGCCCTAGAAATTATGGGGCATAAAAAGGGAGAATATCAGTATTGCCACCCAAACGATCACGTCAATCTCTCTCAATCCACTAATGATGCTTATCCTACGGCTATTCGTGTCGCACTCTATGCCGAGCTTTCAGCTCTCGCGCAAGATATGGGTGTGCTTAAAGATGCCTTTTTGCGCAAAGCACAAGAGTTTAAAGATGTACTCAAAATGGGACGCACACAGCTCCAAGATGCTGTGCCTATGACTTTGGGGCAGGAGTTTCATACCTTTGCAGTAATGATGGGTGAAGATATTTCACGCGTGCTTGAAGCAAGAAGTCTTGTTACTGAAATTAATATGGGTGGCACAGCTATTGGTACAGGTATTAACTCCCACCCTGATTATCCAAAAATCGTCCAAAAACATCTCTGTGAAGTTACAAACTATCCTTTTGTAACTGCTGATGATTTGATTGAGGCGACACAGGATACCGGTGCGTATGTGCAAGTAAGCGGAGTGCTTAAAAGAGTGGCTGTTAAGCTCTCTAAAGTATGCAATGACTTGCGTCTTTTAAGCTCTGGTCCAAGGGCGGGATTAAATGAAATTAATCTCCCCAAAATGCAACCGGGAAGTTCGATTATGCCCGGTAAAGTAAATCCTGTAATCCCTGAAGTTGTCAATCAAGTTTGCTATGCAGTAATTGGTAATGATGTAACCGTGAGCTTTGCAAGTGAGGGCGGACAGCTCCAACTCAATGTATTTGAGCCTGTGATTGCCTATGGACTTTTTAATTCTGTCTCAATGATGCGCAATGCAATGCTTACTCTTGCAAGTAAATGTATCGATGGTATCACTGCAAATGAAAAAGTATGTAGCGATTTTGTTTATAATAGTATCGGTATTGTTACAGCGCTTAATCCCTACATCGGCTATGAAAATTCCGCTTCTATTGCTAAAGAATCCCTCCAAAGTGGCAAACCTGTCAAAGAAATTGCTCTTGCACGAGGGCTTTTGAGCGAGGAGCAGCTGAATGAAATTTTCCAACCCAAAAATATGCTTAATCCTCATATGAGCGCTGAAGATAAGGCAAGATTCAAAAAATAAGCATTGATTTTACAAGGGCTAAAGGATTTTTATGGATACGATACTTTTGATTTTGCAATTAATCGTGCTTTTTGGCGCGATTTTTTTAGGGATTCGCTTAGGGGGTATGGCAATAGGCTATGCTGGGGGATTTGGTGTAGTAATTTTATGCCTTGTGCTTGGTATGAAGCCCGGCGATATTCCGTGGGATGTGATTTTAATTATTATGTCTGTGATTGCAGCTATTGCAGCAATGCAACTTGCTGGGGGTTTAGACTATATGGTGCAAGTAGCAGAAAAGATTCTGCGCAAGAATCCAAAATACATTAACTACCTTGCCCCAACGGTTACTTATTTCCTCACATTTCTTGCCGGAACAGGACATACTGCCTTTTCGATGATTCCTGTGATTGTAGAGGTGGCAAAAGAGCAAAATATCAAGCCCTCTGCCCCCCTTTCTATTGCAGTGGTGGCAAGTCAAATTGCTATTACTGCTTCTCCCGTGAGTGCAGCGGTGGTGTATATGTCTGGGGCATTGGAGGCATTTGGCTGGAACTATCCTACTTTATTGCTTATTTGGCTAATTACCACCTTTGCAGCGTGTATGCTTACTGCTTTTGTAGTGAGCACATTTTTTCCACTTGATTTAAGCAAAGATGCAGTATATCAAGAGCGATTAAAGGCTGGGCTTGTTAAAGCTTCTGTGGGCGCACAACATATTGAGCTTAAAAAAGGCGCGAAATTAAGCGTAGGCATATTTCTTATTGGCGTATTATGCGTAGTTATTTATGCAACTTCTATTTCTGATGTGGTACGCAAACCAATGCTAGAATCTGTGAGCAAAAATATCCCTGTATATTTTGATGAAAGGGTAGAGGCGATTAAAAAAGAAGCGCAATCAAAACTTGCACAAGAAGAGTTTAATACATTTGCTCCTACCCTAGAATCCCTCAAAAAAGCCTATATAGACGCACAAAGCACGATTAAAGCTAATGTTGCAAAGGGTGAGGGCGATATAGCAGGCTTTTTAGATTCACACTTTAATGAAGCAGGAGCAGCCCTGCTAGCAGCCGTAGAATCTCAAGCAGATAGGCGAAGTCTAGCCGACTTGCTTTCACAGCTCATAAGCTTAAAAAGTGAAGCAGAGGATATTCTCACAGATTGGGCGCAAAAAGATGGAATCCTCGCAAACTTAAGCGCCATAATCAAAAGCTACATTGATCCTGTGCGTTTGCCACGCGATGGGGCGATTATGGCATTTATGCTCGCTATTGCCACTTGTATTGCGATTTTTTGCAAAGTAGAGACAAACAAACTCCTTGAAGCAAGCACCTTTAAGGCAGGAATGACAGCTTGTATCTGTGTGCTTGGCGTGGCGTGGCTTGGCAATACTTTTGTAGCTGGATATAAAACAGAAATTGGTAATCTAGCAAGTAGCCTTGTGAGCGATTATCCCGCGCTTTTGGCGGTGGCGCTTTTCTTTGCAAGTATGCTCTTATACTCTCAAGCTGCTACCGCAAAGGCAATTATGCCTGTGGTAATAACCGCACTTGGCATTAGCGCAAGCACACCTGAATCTTCTTATATTCTCGTAGCAAGTTTTGCCGCTGTCTCTGCACTCTTTGTCTTACCTACCTACCCCACACTACTTGGAGCAGTGCAAATGGACGATACCGGCTCAACGCGCATTGGCAAATATGTCTTTAATCACAGCTTTATTATACCGGGTATTTTAGCGATTGCATTTGCTGTGGCTTTGGGGTTTGTGATTGTGCCACTTTTTGCTTAAACCCTTTTGCCTTTTGGGCAAAAGAGGGGGCTTAAATCATAAAAATATAAAAAAGAAAAGTAGAAATTATCTATTGATAGATACTAAATAAACTCCTTTTACATACTTGAATTTTTATTCACTATATTACAATATGCAACATTTATTCTGCTTTTTTCTCCTATACTCCCCTTATTAAAATTCTTTTTTTTTTTTTTTTTGATAGTATTTTGAGGTTGATAATCACTGCAAAAAACAAAAATAAGAAAGGTTATGTATGGATTTTTTTTCTCGCTTAAGTGTTGGATCAAAAGTAGCCGCTGTTATAAGTGCGCTTGTGATTGTGTGTATAGCTATACTCGCATTTTTTATTACCACTATTGCAAGCAAAACCATTAATCAAGAGACACGTTTTATTTTAGAGCAAGCCTCTTATCGCTATGGGAACTTACTTCACTCTGTAACCAAAGATGTTATGGGCACCTTACTCACAGCCTCTGCAACTATTAATAAT
>NZ_JAFLSB010000014.1 GCF_022511165.1 Helicobacter sp.
TCGTCCTGCGATTGTGCTCTCCATTTCTATTTCCTCTAATACAGGTTTGACACAAATCGTGGGAATATGATGAATATAAAACATACCCATATAATCATCAACCGGGCGATACCAACACTTTGCAGATGCCATAAAAGCTTTTGCGCCAATGGGTGTAAGATAATAGCCCTGTGTGCCTGTTGTCATATTAAAGGTAATATAAAAATCATTTGGCAATATCATTGTTTTGACTTTATGCTCCAAAAACATTAGTCGCACATACACATATTCATTCTGGCTAATATGTCGCAACTGCTCCCAAAAACTCTCTAAAACCACCATATCATCTTCAATTACCACAATAGGCTCATTGAGTGTTGCGCACTCTTGCCACAGGCTATAATGACTTGCAAAGCACGCCCTCTCTCCATCACTCATCTCTTTGCCACGAAAGAGGAGACTTGCTATTTTAGAGTATTGATTAAAGCGCAAATGCTCACCTGCCTTTGCGTCAATGGCTTCAAAAAATATGACTTCAAAATCTTTTTTTATACTCTCATCTACACTATCAAACTGCTTTTGCATCAATTCTTTGCGCTCTTTGGATCGTTTAAGATTAATAATAAAAATTTTCATTGATACCCTTATAAATACTGCCTCTTAACTATTTGCTTTTGCGAGTTCTTCATCCTCTTCACGCATAGATTCTAAAATCTGTTCATAAAGCCTCAAACTCTCTCTCGCGCTCTCTTCATCAATCTTACTCATCGCATAGCCAATATGCAAAAGCACCCAATCCCCCACTTTAGCTTCATCATTGAGCAAATCCAAACTCGCCTCACGTCTTACTCCAAGCGTATCAACCACTGCTATATTTTGCTCTTTTATTTCAATCACTTTAGAAGGAATAGCTAAACACATAAAATCTCCTTAAAATTGATGTGTAGAGTGATAATTTTGCGCCCTTTTTTGCGCGATAAACTCACTTACTTTGAGAATGCTCTCTTTGTCCTTATTGCTGGTGAGAAAAAGCGGCACATTTGCCTTGAGCTTTGCTAAATCATCATTTACGCGCTTGAGATTAAAATTAAAATACTCCATCATATCTGCCTTGCTTATAATCACCGCATCAGCGCACATAAACATCGTGGGATATTTCAAAATCTTATCATCACCTTCTGGAGTTGAGAGTAGCACGATATTAAGAGCTGCACCCACATCATAGCTCGCTGGGCACACGAGATTGCCCACATTTTCGATGAATAAATAATCAAGCTCTTGCATATTGCATTGCTCTTGCAAGGCTAGGAGTGCGGTTTCTACCATTGAAGCTTCCAAATGGCACGCTTCACCTGTGGTAATTTGATATGCACTCACGCCAAGATTTTGTAATCTAAGCGCGTCCCTATTTGTCTGCAAATCCCCCTCAAGCACGCAAAAACGCATATCACTATAATGGCATAAAGATTCTAAAAAAGTCGTTTTACCGCTACCCGGAGAGCTCATTAGATTTATCACATATACACCTAGATGTTTATAATGCGCACGAAGTTCTTGGGCTTTCATATCATTTTTAGAGAGAATCTTATGCACAATCTCTATAGATTTTTTATTTAAATTTGGATTATTTTCTAATCGCTCTTGACGCGATAATACATTATGTTGCTCTGGCATTCTTGCTCCCTTTTGTATCTTTTTTAGCTTGTAATGCCCCAAATACCGCCTGTCCAAAGCTAATATTGCTATCATTGCAAGGCAAAAGGCGGTGCATATAAAATGGAATACGATGCTCTGTAAATAATGCGTGGATTCTATCACAAAGAAACTTATTTTGAAACACACCGCCACTAAAATACACTTTAAAATCCTTATACTTTTTTTTACCCTCTTTTGCAAGAGTGAGTGCGATAAAACTAAGCGTTTCTAAAAAGCGATGAGCCGCTCTAGGCGCACCATATTTTACTTTATCGTTTAAAATCCCCTCAATCACTCCTTTCAAATAAATATGTCCATTTTCTAAACTAAACTCATAAGGTTCAGTTGCTGCGCTAGATATTTTTATGCTTTTCTGCCTTTTTGTGTTTGGAGTCATTGCCTCATTACTATGATGTAGCACATCGCGCAAAGCACAAGATTCTATCAACGCACCACTTTGCCCCTCATAGCTTTGCTTCTCTAATAATCCAAGCAAAAATGCCACTGCGTCAAAAAGCCTCCCAACCGAGCTTGTAAGCGGATAGATACCACTTGCATAAGCCCCTTGCAAAATGCTCAAATCTTTTGGAGAAAAATGCTTTGTGAGGCAATTTTTAGCCTCTGGCATTTCTAGCAACTCATAGTGCAAAAGAAGACTTAAGGCAAGCTTGCCAATATCTTTTATCGCTCCCTCCCCTCCTAAAAACACAAATTCATCAAAATGCCACAAGCGGCGCATAGTCCTAGAATCTGGCTCATATAAAAAGCATTCTCCGCCCCAAATATGCCTATCCTCGCCAAGCCCTGTGCCGTCCCATATAATGCCAAGCCCAATTTCATCTAAGGCTTGTGCTTCGGCTAAAATCGCATAAAAATGCGCCTTATGATGTGCGAGAGCGTATTGTGTGGCTTCATAACTTTGTGCCTTTTGTGTAGAAATGTATTGTGGGTGCAAGTCGCTCACAACAATGTGTGGCTTTTGGCTATAAAGTCCGCATAAAAATGCACCCACGCTTTCATAACGCGCAATAGAATCCACACTTTGTAAATCCCCAATATAAGGGCTAATGTTTGCTTGTTTGCCATAAAGCATACAAAGAGTAGATTTTTGCTGTGCTCCTACGCCTAGAATAAGGGGTGTATTTGCTTTTGTGGATTCTAAATCCTCATTACCTAAAGCCTCTTGCATTAAGGATTGCTGCTTAGAAGATTCATTGTCTGCGCTTTCTTTCAAGGGGAGCACATCATCTAAAACAAGTGGTGCATAACCTCTCCCAAGGCGCAAGATTCGCATATCTCCTGCCATAAGGCGCACGATACTATCATCAAGGGGATTATAAATATGGCGATTGTAGGTTAAAATCACATCGGCTATGGTATTATGCTTACAAAGCTTCTCTAATAGCTCATCTGTTTGGGCGATAATGGGCTCACTTGAGAGATTTGCGCTTGTAAAAACAATAGGATTTTTGAGCCTATCAAAAAGCAAGTGCATAATGCCATTATAAGGTAAAATCGCTCCTAAAGTCCGCACTTGTGGGGCGATAAGCTCTAAAGTCTCTTCATCTAAGATTCCGCCTACTTGATAATGTCGCTCTAAAAGCACAATAGGTGCTTGTGGGGAGAGGAGAGCTTCTCTCTCAAGAGGCGAAATATCGCTTAAAGATTCAATGTCGCGTATATCTTTAAACATCAGGGCAAATGGCTTATATGGGCGATTTTTTCTCTTTCGCAAAGTGGCAATCGCTTCTTTATTACTTGCATCAACGATGAGATTAAAACCCCCTATACCCTTTATAGCAACAATCTTACCCGCTTGAATAGCCTCTGCTGTCTTATAAATAAGCTCTATATCCTCTTTAGCATCTGTGCAAACTTGCTCCCCGCGCTCATCAATAAGACGCAATCTTACCGCGCAAGCTGTGCAAGAGATAGGCTGCGCGTGGAATCTGCGATTAAGTGGATTATGATAATCACTTTGGCAAAACTCACAAAGCGGAAAATCGCTCATAGCAGTGTGGATTCTATCATAAGGTAGGGCTTTAAGCATAGAATAGCGCGCCCCGCAATCAGTGCAAGTACTAAAGGCATATTGATAGAATCTCCCCTCTGTGCGCATATCCTTGAGACAAGATTCACATATTTTTATATCAAGGGGCAGGAGTATAGGGAGCGCGGCTCTATCAGCACTAGAGGCTTTAATCTCAAAAGATTGACTCAAATCACAAGGTGTGCTTATAGGTATGATAGTATGCCTCAAAATCTGTGCGTGAGGAGGCGCAGAGGTAAGAATCTGCTCTACAAAAGCCTCAAGTTGCTCTTTCTTTGAAACTTGAAGCAGGATAAAGAGTTTATCATATTGATTCTGCACATAGCCTTTTAAGCCCATTTTATGCGCGAGGCGATACACAAATGGGCGGAATCCTACGCCCTGTATCACGCCAAAAAGTTCAATTGCGTATGTTTGAGCTCCCATTCACTTCAATTAGCGTTTGCTTTTTTCTCTTACCATTTGCACAAGCGCGATAGCATTCTCTCTAGGCAAATTTGGCAACATTCCGTGTCCTAAATTAAAAATATGCCCCTCATTGCCCATAATCCTTAGAATCTCATCAACGCCCCTCTCCATAGCCTCTCTCTCATATAATCTACAAGGCTCTAAATTCCCTTGCAAAACATACTTTGCACCAAGCTTTTGCTTTGCTAGGGCTAAAGGTGTGCTCCAATCTACTCCAAATACATCAAAATCCCCATCGATTTTCTCTAAGAATCCAGCAATACCCTTAGGGAAAAGCATTATGGGGATATGCGGATATTTGCCCTTAAGATAATGTGCTATATCTTTCATATATTTCCAACTAAACTCCATATACGCCTCACATTCTAGCGCACTTGCCCAGCTGTCAAAAATCTGCACCGCATTTGCTCCTGCGCGGATTTGGGATTCAAGATAAAATTTAAGCTCCTCGCTCAATCGCTCAAGCAAGGCTTTAAGAATCTGCGGCTGCTTATAGAGCATTTCCTTGCTTTTTGTATAAGTTTTGCTCCCCTGCCCCTCAATCATATAGGTTGCCAAAGTCCAAGGAGAGCCACAAAAGCCTATGAGTGCCTTATCTTTGGGCAAATTTTTGCGCACATTGCTCACTATATCATAGACATACTCTAAGCGCGTATGGGCTTTGGGTGTAAGATGATGTATATCCTCTAAGGTAGAAATTGTGCGCTTAAAATGAGGACCCTCGCCACTTAAAAACTCCAAAGGCAAACCCATTTCCATAGGAAGCACCAAAATATCGCTAAATAAAATTGCTGCATCGACATCAAGAATCTCCACAGGCTGAAGCGTAACCTCTGTGGCAAGTGGCACATTTTGGCATAGCTCCAAAAAGCTCCCCGCCTTTGCTCTTGTTTGCTTATATTCGCTCAAATACCGCCCGGCTTGGCGCATAAGCCATATAGGTGTGTAAGGAGTAGGTTTTCTCAAACACGCGTCTATAAAAATCATACCCCCTTCCCCTCCTTTAATTTTCCATTTGAGCCCATCTTTCGGCGATTCTCACTGCATTTGTTGCCGCACCTACGCGAAGTTGGTCTGCCACACACCATAAATGCAAGATATGTTTATCAAAATTATCCTCTCTAATACGCCCCACGTGGGTAAGATTTGACTCGCTCACAAGGCTTGGCATTGGATATTTTCGACAAAGAGGCTCATCACACAAAGCCACAGCAGAAAGTGATTTAGCAAAAACCCCACGCGCAGCTTCTGTGCTGATTTCTTGCTCAAATGTAATTGTAATAGCTTCACTATGGCAACGCAAAACAGGCACTCGCACACAAGTAGCACTCACAGCAAAAGAAGCGTGCATAATTTTGTGCGTTTCATTTACCATTTTCATTTCTTCTTTTGTGTAGCCATTGGGCATAAAATCATCAATATGTGGAATCACATTGAAAGCAATACGATGAGGGAAAACTCTAGGTTTTGATTCATTAAGCTTAAAGGCAAAAAAAGCTTGCATTTGCTCTATAAGCTCCTCCATACCGCGCTTACCTGCGCCACTTGTAGCTTGATAGGTGCTAACATCTACGCGTTTGATGCCAAAAGCCTTATGCAAAGGGTCAAGCACAAGCACCATTTGAATTGTAGAACAATTAGGATTAGCAATAATGCCCTTTTTACTCCATTGTGCAATATCTTGGGGATTGACTTCAGGGACGACAAGCGGAACATCTTTATCCATACGAAAGTAGCTTGTATTATCTATCACTAATGCACCGGCTTTAACTGCACTCTCTGCATATTCTGCGCTTACCTTACTCCCTGCGGAGAAAAAGGCAATCTGCACACCCTCTTTTTCAAAAACATCGTGCGTTGTCTCTAGAATCTTGTAATTTTCCCCGCAAAATTCTATTTCTTTGCCTACGCTGCGCTTACTTGCTAATGGCACAATCCTTGATACAGGGAAGTTTCGCTCCTCTAGCACTCGAAAAAGCTCTTCTCCCACAGCCCCACTTGCGCCCACAACACCAACAACATATTTTTTCAAAGCTTATCTCCTCAAATCTTTTTCAAATTCTACTCTTCAAGCTTTAGTGGCGCATTATAGCAAGTATTTTTCAATAATGGTTAATTATATCCCTTAGTATAAAAGCTCCTTATAGGGTGGGAGATTCTCCAAGATTATCTTATTAATCAATCGCTATTTAAGGCAAAACATAGGCGAGAGATTCTCTCAAATCTCTATTGTTGCAAAATCACTTGATGAATCTCCTATAAAAACTTTGCTACACGATGCTTTTTATTTAAGAGCTTATGCTTTTTTGAAAATTTATTATCCCTTATAACAAAAACTCTTGCTTCTTATTAAGATATAGCAGATTTATCACATTATTTCTTATAACAAAACTGCTGTAAAAATGCCTCCACGATGCGTTCATCGCCCTTAATCCTAAGTTTTACACTTTGGGGTAAAAACTCATCTTTGTAGAGATGCAATCCTCTTTTTTGCGCCTCATACTCGCAAATTGAAAGCTGATTATAGGCAATCTCTAGCTCTGCTATACACATAAAAACATACTCTTGCAAGAGATTATGTGCCTTAGCAGATTCTATAGCATTTTGCACTGCGCCTGTATAAGCCCTTACAAGCCCACCAACACCAAGTAATTGCCCACCAAAATAGCGCACGATTACCACGCCAACATCAATGAGTTCCTCTCCGCGTAGCACATTAAGACTTGGCATACCACTACTGCCTTTTGGCTCTCTGTCATCATCAAAAGATTCTACGATATGGCTTAACTCATCAAAATGCCTACTTGCACTCACAAAATGCACCGCCTTTGTGTGCTTTTCTTTCAAGGCAAGAAGCAGGGGGCTAAACTCCACAAAAGGCACAAGAAAACTTAAAAATTTTGAGCCTTTAGTTTCAAAGCTCCCCTCTGCTTTGGCAATAAGCATTTTCATAGCGCATTATTTTAATTGCAAATAGTAAGTAATATCTTTTCCTCTAAGCTCCATTTGCTCATCTTTCCTATATACGACAAATTCCCCCTCTAAGCCCCTTGTAAAATTAAATTCATACGATAGTGTTTCATCGGGGTAGCACATACGACGCGATGTGCCACTATCGCTTATAGTAAGCTTTTTGCCCTTTAGTTTAAAACTCGCAAAATAATTATTACACACACTCACCCCAAAAATACGCCCCTCATCAACATCAAAGCTCATTGTTGATTTTGCATTTTGCCAAGTAGGCACAAACTCACGCCCGTCTTTTAAAACAAACTTATATACATACCATTGCTTCTCATCGCTCAAAAAAGATTCTTGTCTTTTTTCCTTGAGCGCATCGACAAAACACCCACTCATCAAAATAAGCACTATTGCAGAAAAAAATATTTTTTTAATACGCATAATCCACCTTGTATTTTTTGCTCTAGCTAGATTCTAAGCCATTTATTAAGCCAAGCATTATAAAATCTCATTGCAAATACAATGCCAAAATCATCAATATATTAAAACACGCTCATAAGGGAGAGCAATGCACATTGATTTACATAATCACACAACCCTTTGTCGCCACGCCACAGGCACAATGGAGGAATACATCACTTGCGCAATGACTCAAGGCATAGATGTTTTTGGATTTTCTTGCCACGCGCCTATGGCATTTGATGAAGCCTATCGTATGAGTTTAAATGAGCTAGAGGGTTACTGCGCAGAGATTGCAAGACTACAAAAGCTCTATGAAGGGCGCATTGAGATTCTAAGTGCGCTTGAGGTGGATTACATCTTGCATAGAGAAGATTTAATAGAATCTATTCTGCTTAAGCTCCCTTTTGACTATCTCATCGGTTCGGTGCATTTTTTGGATACTTGGGGCTTTGATAATCCCGCCTTTATCGGCGAATATGCTAAGCGTGATGTAGAGCAATGCTGGAGTGAATATTTAGATTCTATCGCTGCTATGGCACAAAGCGGGTATTTTCAAATTGTAGGGCATATGGATTTACTCAAGCTCTTTGGGCATACACTGCCTCATTCTGCCCTGCCCAAACTTGATAAGGCTTTAGAATCCATTGCTGATAATCATCTTGTAATTGAGCTTAATGCAGCAGGGTGGCGCAAACCCATTAATGAATGCTATCCAAGTGCATTTATCTTGCAAAAAGCCTTTAAAAAGGGTATTGAGATTACCTTTAGCTCTGATGCCCACGCACTAGAACATATTGGATTTCAATACGAATCACTCTGTGCTTTGGCTAAAAGTGTAGGCTACACACACGCTCTCTACTTCCGCCAAAAAGAACCCATTCGAGTGGATTTTTAAATCAAATGCAAAAATAGAATCTGCAAGAAAAAAAGGGGCTAAATGTAATTTTAAGAGGGTTATCACCCTCTGCTTAAAGGTGCATAAAGATAAAGCTTAGCTCCCTTTTTGCCTTTTATTTTATATTTTTGCTTTGTTTTAACTCTATGCGCTTTAGAAAAATCTATTGGCAGTTAAGGCACTCTATATCTCTATCCATTACTTGCTCTTCTACTTCTGGGCTTTGAGAGCGCAGATAATAGGTGCTTTTTAAACCAAGTTTCCACGCAAGCATATAGATTCTATTAAGCTCCTTACCACTTGCCTTATCAAGCTCCATAAAAATATTAACACTTTGCCCTTGGTCAATCCATTTTTGCCTTACCGCCGCAGCTTTGACAAGAAGCGTTTGGTCGATATTATAAGCTGATACATAATAATCCCAAGTATCTAGGCTCAAATGCGGTGCAACCACAGGAATAAGCCCACTTAAATTCTCCTCATACCATTTTTTGCGATATATAGGCTCAATAGTTTGTGTTGTTCCTGCTAAAATACTAATGCTACTTGTTGGCGCAATCGCCATAAGATAGCCATTGCGCATACCTTGTGCCTTTACTTTTGCTCGCAATGCCTCCCAATCGCACTGCTCCTTAGAGAAAAGATTCCCCCTATTGACAAGCTTTAAGGCTTCTTTGTTTGCAAGGTCGATAGGAAAGATACCTTTGCTCCAATTACTTCCCTCAAATTGTGGATATTTGCCCTTTTCTTTGGCTAAATCTGCACTTGAGCTAATCGCATTAAAGCTTATAAGCTCCATTACCTCATCAATTTTTGCCAAATGCTCTTCACTTCCCCATACTATCTTAGCGCGAGCAAGCATTTCTGCCTCACCCATCACACCAAGCCCAATAGCGCGATTACGCATATTTGTAACTTTCACCTTACGATTTGGATAAAAATTTAAATCAATCACATTATCAAGCATTCTAATAGCAATAGGCAACACACGCTCAATATCTTCTCTTGTATTAATTTTACTCAAATTCACACTTGCAAGATTACATACAGCTGTATCTCCGCTTTGAGCAACTCGCGAAGCCATAAAAACTTTTTTGCCATTTATAGAATCTATGCTTGTGATTTTATTTGCCTTCTTGCGCAAACCGCTATCTATGGTTACTTCTTCTTTCTCCTCATATACTACTTTTGAGCCATCTTCAAATTCTACTTCCACCACATAATGATTAGGATTTGTATTTTGAAAAATCTCTGTGCAAAGATTAGAGCTTCGAATAACACCTGCGTGGGCATTGGGATTCACACGATTTGCATTATCTTTAAAACACAAAAATGGCAAACCAGATTCAAAATAATTTATAAGAATCTTTTTCCATAAATCCTTGGCTGAAACGCGCGATTTTAGTAGAGATTCTGATTGCTCATACTCAATATATTTTGCTTCAAATGCTTCACCATAAAGCTCTGTAAGTTCGGGGCATTCATAGGGATCAAAAAGCGTCCAATACTCATTTGCCTCTACGCGCTTCATAAATAAATCACAAATCCACAGCGCAGGGAAAAGATCGTGTGTGCGTCTGCGCTCTTCCCCACTATTTTTGCGCAAATCAACAAAATCGTGTATATCATTATGCCAAATCTCTAAATAAGTCGCTATTGCGCCTTTTCGTGTGCCAAGCTGATCAACTGCAATAGCCACATCATTGGCGATTTTTAAAAATGGCACAACACCACCTGCGGCATTTTTATGCCCATCAATAAAGCTCCCAAGCCCACGCACACGACTAAAATCCCAACCAATGCCACCTCCATACTTGCTTAAAAGCGCCATTTCCTTATACGCATCAAAAATACCCTCAATATTATCAGGTGTGCTTCCTACAAAGCAAGAGCTTAGCTGATGCCTTGTCGTACGTGCATTAGCAAGTGTAGGAGTTGCGCAAACAACCTCAAATGAGGAAATCATATCATAAAACTTCACAGCCCACGCGTTACAATCCTCTTCATTTTGGGCTAAAAACATCGCAATCGCCATAAACATATGTTGAGGCAATTCAATAGGGTGATTATTCACATCTTTGAGCAAATATCTATCATAGAGTGTTTTAATACCTAAATAATTAAACTGCAAATCACGCTCTGGCTTGATATGAGAATCTAAAAAGGCAAGATCATATTTTTCCTTTAACCCTCGCACAAGCTTACCTTCTTTTTCACCTTGTGCGAAATAATCCTCAAGCTTTTTATAGCCTATCCAACCTGTAACCTTATGGTATAAATCATAAAGAAACAAACGCGCTGCCACAAATGTCCAATTTGGTGTATCAACATCGATTTTATCTATGGCTGTTTTGATTAGGGTTTGCTGTATTTCTTCAGTTGCGATTCTATTTTTAAAATGAATCTTCGCATCAACCTCTAGCTCACTTTGGCTCACTCCCTCCAAACCCTCTACTGCCGCTTGAGTGTAATTTTGAATATTTGTAATATCAAGTGGTTCAATGCGTCCATTTCTTTTTGTAACCATAATCGTATCTAGCATTTAAATTTCTCCAAATTATTTATATTCCACCAATTCATCAAGTGAGATTCTAAAACGTGGTTGCTGTGGGTTTGCACGATACCCAAAGCACACAATAAGGCTTACTTGCTCTTTAAAAGCATCTAAGCCATAGAGTTTTTCTACCGCTTTTTTATCAAAGCCTTCAATGTAGCAGGTATCAATTTTAAGATAACTCGCATAAGCTACCATATAAGTTGCCATAATATAAGCTTGCAATGCGCTCCAATGCGTGATTTTTTCATCTGTGAATCCACGCGCTATAAGGTAGCTTCTTAAACGCTCACTAAATGCTTGATAAGCATTTGCATCCATTTTGCGTCTAAAAACATTGCGTTTTGCATATTCACTTGGCGGCATTAAATCACTTTGCAAACTCTTAAAAACCACTACTTCGCTTGCTGTGGTAATTTGTGGCTGGTCCCAACATAAAGGACGCAATGCCTTTTTTGCCTCGCTAGAGCGCAAAACTAAAAGTCTTGTTGGCTCCATACCAAAAGAACTAGGAGCTAGACGCCCCACCTCTAAAATCTCCTCAAAGCTTTCTTTTGGAATCTTCTTATTCTCATCAAAAAGCTTACAAGCGTGGCGGAAATTTACTGATTCTAAAAATGCGTTCATATTTACTCCTTTATTTAAATTTAAGGGCAAAAACAAATCTATTTTGCCTTTGCCCTCTTTCGCATATTTGGCTCTAAAATTTTCTTGCGGATTCTCACATTTTGAGGTGTTACCTCTAAAATCTCATCATCTTCTATCCATTCTAAGGCGCGCTCAAGTGTTAAATCTCGCGGTGGGACAAGCTTTATCGCCTCATCAGCTCCACTGCTACGCATATTTGTGAGATGCTTTGCCTTGATGGGATTCACATCTAAATCATTATCTCTGCTATGCTCACCTATCACCATTCCTACATAAACCTTTGTTTGTGGGGCTATAAAAAGCACTCCACGTTCTTGGATATTAAAAAGTGAAAATCCTGTTGCCTCTCCATTCTCCATACTCACAAGTGCGCCATTTTTGCGAGATTCTACACTTCCGCTAAAAGCACGAAATTCTAAAAAACTATGATTCATAATCCCCTCACCTTTTGTATCAGTGAGGAACTCACTACGATAGCCTATAAGCCCACGCGCTGGTATTTCAAACTCTAGGCGCGTATAGCCATCATTCGTAGGATTCATAGCTTTCATTTCAGCCTTTCTGCGCCCAAGTTTTTCGATAATGCTCCCACTAAAATCTTGAGGTGTATCAATCACTAAATGCTCAAAAGGCTCACATTTAATACCCTCAATCTCCTTAACAATCACTTCAGGGCGCGAAATGCTAAACTCAAAGCCCTCACGGCGCAAATTTTCTGCCAAAATCGTAATTTGCAATTCCCCTCTCCCACTTACTTTAAACTTCCCTTCACCCATTTCTTCACAACGCATAGCGATATTTGTTTGCATTTCTTTATTTAATCTATCTTTGAGTTTATTTGCTGTTACGTGTTTGCCCTCTAGCCCTGCAAGCGGACTATCATTGACTGCAAAATACACACTCATCGTAGGCTCTTCAAGGTGCATAGGATCAAGGGGCATAGGATTATTGATATCAACAACGCTATCGCCCACATCAATCGCATTGAATCCTGCAATCGCAACAATATCTCCTGCTTGTGCAGATTCTATTTCTGTGCGTGCCAAACCCAAAAAACCAATAAGTTTTGTAATGCGCCCAAGTTCCTTTTCACCATCGCTTTTAGCAAGCATCACATTCGCACCTTTTTTGATGATGCCATTAAATACCCGCGCAATACCAATTTTCCCTACATAATTATCATAATCAAGCGTGAAAATCTGCATTTGCAATGGATTATCAGCACTCCCGCTTGGCGCAGGGACATATTCTAAAATCGCCTCAAAAAGTGGTTCGAGATTCTTTTTTTCATCATTTAAATCTTTTATCGCATAGCCATCGCGCGCTGCTGCATAAATCACAGGAAAATCAAGCTGAAAATCACTCGCCTCCATTGCTACAAACAAATCAAAGACTTCATCAACCACCCTATCAGGCTCACTTGCAGGTTTGTCAATTTTATTAACTACGACAATAGGGCGGATTCCAAAGCTTAAAGCCTTTTTTACAACAAATTTTGTTTGAGGCATTACCCCCTCTTGCGCATCAACAAGCAACAACACGCCATCTACCATTTTTAACACTCGCTCAACTTCGCCACCAAAATCCGCGTGTCCGGGCGTGTCAATGATATTAATCTTTGTGCCTTTATAAGTAATAGCTGTATTCTTAGAGAGAATAGTAATGCCCCTCTCGCGCTCTAAATCATTAGAATCCATCACGCGCTCATCAATTTGCTCTCTTTGTGAAAAAGTGCCAGATTGTGTTAAAAGTCCATCAACAAGTGTAGTTTTGCCGTGATCCACGTGAGCAATAACAGCAATATTTCGTATATTTTGCATAAGCCTCTCTGCGTTTTGGTATTTGATTGAAATTGGAATTATATCTTTAACTTACTTAACCAAAAATAATGTTATATTCCCCCTAAAAATGAGAAGATATGTAAGATAATATATCATTTACGCACTATCCACGCAAGATTCTCACGCACTCTTTAATTGATGCAATAAGATATTCTATATCAGCCACACTATGCGTATAGTGGATACTTACGCGTAACCACATAGGTTTTTTTGCAAATGAACCCTCCGGAATGAGATAATGCCCATAGGGACCAGCGCAGCTACACCCTGCGCGTGTGTGAATACCATATTTACGACTTAAAAGTGCGCATAAATCAAGGGGTGAAATTGAGCCGATGTTAAAGCTCACAATACCCAATCGCTCAAGCGATACATCTCCATAAACACTCACTGCGGGGATTTTAGTGAGTTCGTGTAAAAACACTTCAGTAAGAATCTTCTCGCGTCTTTTTATAACATCAAAACCAATTTCATTGCGTAGCTGATAGGCTAATGCCCCATAGAGTAAGCCGAGTATAGGCGGAGTGCCTGCCTCTTCGCGCATTGCCACATCATCAATAAAAGAATGCGTATAATCATTAGCATATTCAATCACTCCTCCACCACAAAAACTCGGTGGCAAGGTATTATCAAGCAACGATTTACGCAAAGCAAGAATCCCACAAGCTCCTACGCCGCCTAGCAACTTATGAGGCGCAAAAAATGCTACATCAAAATGCGCACTCTCCACATTAGCATAGGCTGATAAACTCGCCATATCTAGCGCGATAATCCCTCCATAATCACGCAATAGCTTTGCATAAGATTCTATAGGTGCAAGAATCCCCGTAACATTAGAAGCTGCACTCAAACTTGCAATAATTTTCTTGCCTTTAAGATTATGCAATATCTGTGCTAAATCTCTTGTATCAGGCAAACCTTGCTCATTAAAGGCAATCTTATGCGTATGGCAAAGCCCCTCTTTATAGCTAATCTCATTGGAGTGATGCTCAAAACCACTCATAATGATATGCGGAAGTTGAAGCTTATTTGTGTGTAAATCGTATGCTTTGAGCATAGCAAGTGAGGGCAAGGCAGAAAAAGTATGAGATTCTGTATTCTTTTTAGAATCTTTAGCATTTTTATCTACAAACCTTTTTAGCTCTGCATTTTCTAGCAAAGGGCGCAAATGTAAAAGACTGCAAGGTGGCACATAAATACCCATAATCTCTTGAAATTTTTTAATACCAAAGCTTGCCCCACTCCCTCCACTAATAAGCACAAAATCTTCGCTTAATCCTAATGCAGAGCAAATACGCTCCTTTGCCTCCTCATAAAGTGCGCTCATTAAGGCTGCATTGGAGGAAATATGCGAATGTGTATTGGCATAATAAGGTAGAATAGATTCTATGCGTTTGTTGATTGCCCTATATGCAAGTCCGGAGGCTGTAAAATCAAAATAATACTGCTTAGGAGCAAGGATTGTATGTGTGCGGAGCGTGGCGAGTACATCATCGCTATTCAGTAATGGCGCAAAAAAACGCGTAATGAGCTTCTTGTTTGATGAGCTTTTAAGAGGAAGCATTCTTTCTCCTTAAAATATCGCTGTTGCTTTAAGTATGCTTAAAGATGGCTTTATCAGGTGCAATAGTTACCTTTTAGCACACTCCAATAAAATACAACCATAAAGATTCTAAAATCATACAACACAATGGTAAGTTGGAGTGAAATATATTAAGAGCTAAACATAATTAAACCAAACAAAGATTCATTGCATACACTTTAATAGATAATTGAAATTGCATTAAGATTAGCCAAATATATCTTTATGGTATTTGTTTTTTAAAATTTACACCCAAAACATTAAAGATGATTTTTAAATGCAATCCACAAAACAAGGATAAGAATAGAGATTTGCATACGCAAATTGAGAAGTTTTGATATAACATTTAGACAATTCATTTTACCCTACTTTCTTATTTAGCATTTTTTTATACAATTTAACACAAACCATAAAATATTAGGGTTTTGGTTTCTATGACAACAATAAATCACAACTCACAAGGAGAAGACAATGAGCAAATACGAGCAATTCATCAAAGAATATGAGGCGCATAAAAATGAGCGAGCTGCACAGGGTGTGCCACCTTTAGCACTTAATACAACACAAACGCAATGTGTAATTGATATGTGCAAAGATTCAAGCGTAAGTGCAAAAGATAAGGAATTTGCAAAAGAATTACTTGTGCATAGAGTGAATCCGGGCGTTGATGCTTCAGCACAGCTCAAAGCAGCATTTTTAGGAGAGATTCTGCTTAACAATAAGCAAGATTGGGGATTTAGCCCAGCTGAAGCAGTAAAATATCTTGGCACAATGCTTGGAGGCTATAATGTCGCTCCGCTTATTCAAGGGCTTTCTCTCAAAGATAGCTCACTCGCACAAGCGTGTGCAAATGCCCTCAAACACACACTTTTAATTTATGATAATTTTGAAAAAATTGTCGCACTCAATACCCCCCTCTCAAAAGAGATTCTCCAATCTTGGGCAGATGCAGAATGGTTTAAAAGCAGAGAAGGGCTAAGCGAAGTGATTAAAGTATGTGTGTTTAAGATTGATGGCGAAACAAATACTGATGACTTAAGTCCTGCAGGAGATGCTTTCACACGAAGCGATATTCCTATCCACGCAAAAGCGATGCTTAAAAGCCGTATTGAAAATTTTGAGCAACGCATTGAATCTGCTAAGCAAAAAGCTGCGCAAAATAATGCAGTAGTTGCGTATGTGGGCGATGTTGTGGGTACAGGAAGTAGTCGAAAATCTGCTTGTAACTCTATCTTATGGCATTTTGGCAAGGAGATTCCATTTATTCCTAACAAAAAAAGCGGTGGTATTGTTATTGGGGGCGTGATTGCGCCTATTTTCTTTAATACTTGCGAAGATAGCGGTGCATTGCCTATCGTAGCTGATGTGAGCGAGCTTAAAGATGGCGATATTATTGAGATTCATACAAGCAAAGGTGAGATTGTTAAAGAGGGCAAGGTTGTTGCTACTTTCACATTAAATCCTGTTACCATTACCGATGAGATTCGCGCAGGTGGTAGAATCCCACTCATTATCGGCAGAGGGCTTACTGCAAAAGCACGAGGATATCTCAAACTTGGCAAAAGCGATGTGTTTAAAGAAGCAAAACAACCAGCAAGCAGCAATAAAGGCTATACTCTAGCACAAAAAATGGTAGGACGAGCGTGTGGCGTAGAGGGTGTGCGTCCGGGAAGCTATTGCGAGCCAAAAACAACCACCGTTGGTAGCCAAGATACCACAGGTGCAATGACAAGAGATGAGATTACAGAACTTGCAGCACTAAGCTTTGGTGCGGATTTTGTATTGCAAAGCTTCTGCCATACAGCAGCGTATCCTAAGCCTGCTGATGTAAGCTTACACGCGACTTTGCCAAACTTCATAGCTGACCGCGGTGGGGTGGCATTGCGTCCAAAAGATGGTGTGATTCACTCGTGGCTTAATCGTATGTGTTTGCCAGATACCGTGGGTACAGGTGGGGATTCACATACACGCTTCCCTATTGGCATTAGCTTCCCTGCAGGAAGTGGGCTTATTGCATTTGCTGCTGTTACAGGCACAATGCCCCTTGATATGCCAGAATCTGTGCTTGTGCGCTTCAAGGGCAAACTCAATCCGGGTATCACTCTACGCGATTTAGTTAATGCAATCCCTTATTATGCGATTAAACAAGGACTTCTTACCGTTGAGAAAAAAGGTAAGAAAAATATTTTCAGCGGACGGATTCTAGAAATTGAGGGCTTAGGAGATTTAAAAGTAGAGCAAGCCTTTGAATTAAGTGATGCAAGCGCAGAAAGAAGTGCAGCAGCTTGTAGTGTGAGATTAAATAAAGAGCCTATTATCGAGTATCTTAACTCAAATATCAAGCTTATCGAATCTATGATTGCTCAAGGTTATAAAGACGCAGAAACTTTGCAAAGAAGAGCAAATAAGATGAAAGAATGGATTGCTAATCCTGTGCTTTTAGAGCCAGATAGTGATGCAGAATACGCGGCTGTGATTGAGATTAATCTTGCAGATATTAAAGAGCCTATTTTGGCTTGTCCAAATGATCCTGATGATGTGGCGACTTTGAGTGAGATTCACGCTAATCCTAAGCGTCCAAAAAATATCGATGAAGTATTTATCGGTAGCTGTATGACAAATATTGGGCATTTTAGAGCATTTGGCGAAATTGTTAAAAACGAAGGACAAAGCAAAACACAAATTTGGATTGCTCCTCCTACTAAAATGGACGAAAAACAACTCACAAAAGAGGGCTATTTCTCACTCTTTGGTGCAGCAGGTGCGAGATTAGAAGCACCCGGTTGTAGCTTATGTATGGGGAATCAAGCGCGTGTGCGTGATAATGCAGTGGTATTCTCTACTTCTACACGTAACTTTGATAATCGTATGGGTAAGGGGGCACAAGTATATCTAG
This sequence comes from Helicobacter sp., assembly GCF_022511165.1. Taxonomy (GTDB): domain Bacteria; phylum Campylobacterota; class Campylobacteria; order Campylobacterales; family Helicobacteraceae; genus Helicobacter_C. The sequence goes on from NZ_JAFLSB010000014.1 coordinate 18,032, forward strand.
GAAGCGAAGAGCTTGGCGGTGTATGTGCGATGCTAGGACGCCTACCCACAGTGCAAGAATATCTTGATATTGCTCCTAAAAAGATTGATTCTAAAAAAGATGACATCTATACTTATCTCAACTTCCACCTTATGAAAGACTTTGCACTCTAAAATCGAAAATTGCCCCATAGTCTAGAATCTAGGCTATGGGGACTTTTTTAAAGTCCAACACTCATTTACATTAAAACAATCACTTATCTTTAAATCTCAATCAAACTTGAAACTCCCTACTATAAAGACTTATTCTAGGTTTGAAATTTTTTAAGCAAGATTCTAACAAAAGTGAGCAAAACTCCTTTTAAACAAATACTCTAGTGCCTACTTACTCTCTTAAATAGTGAGAGGATAGTTTTATGTGCCATACTTTCATCAGCAAAGTTGTGAAAATTGCACTCATTAACTCTTAGCGAGGTGCCATCACTTCTTATCTTACTCATAAGTTAAAACTTCTCGTATCTCTCAATCCACCCTAAAATGTGCGCCTTTACTCTCAACGCGTGCAATGGCAGATTCTACAATTTTACGCGCCACAAGCAATCGCAAACGCAGCATACGCCCGATATTTGATTCAAGCATTACTTCAATCCCGCCCAACGCAGAATCTAGCCCACTTTTTGAGCGAATAATCCCCACTTTATCCCACATAATCTCACGCAATACATTCTTAAGCTTCACATCACCTTCTCGCTCAAGTATCTCTTCACACAGCGGAAAATGTGCAACACGTGTATGTGTAGGATTTTCTACAATATGTTGAGCCACTCTTGCACCAAAGACAAGTCCCTCTAAGAGAGAATTAGATGCCAAGCGATTGCCCCCGTGCAGCCCATTACACGCGCATTCTCCAACTGCATAAAGATTACTCATTCCCTTTACAAGCCCATTTATATCTACTGCAATCCCTCCCATTGAGTAATGAAAAGCCGGTGAAATAGGAATAAGCTCATTAGGAATATCCAAAAAAGTACTTAAATCGCGGTAGATATTAGGAAAGCGATTCTTAAAACCTGCCTTATCAAAAGCACTCACATCTAAAAACACTTCTTTTTTATTTTTCAAACGATAATCCATAATCCCACGCGCCACAATATCGCGTGAAGCAAGCTCACCTCGCTCATCATAGGTAAATAAAAAACGTTTGCCACTCTCATCAACAATCACACCCCCCTCTCCACGCACTGCTTCGGAGATGAGATATTTTCGTGCTTGAGGATTGCGCACATAAGCAGTAGGGTGAAATTGGAGCATTTCCATATCCTGCAAGGCAAGATGATGCTCTAAAATAATGCCGTGCATATCGCTACTAATTGTATAAGCATTGGTGTGGTATTTAAATAATCCCCCTACGCCCCCACTTGCAATCACAATATGGTGCGCATAGAGATTATGTGTGCCAAGTTTTGTTCGCACACATACACCATAGCATTTATCCTCCTCGATGAGCAAATCCACCACCTCTGCATTTTTCCACAATGTCGCGCGAAGCCTACCGATAAGGTGAGTGTGGAGATTCCGCCCGGTTGCATCGCCTCCTGAATGCACAATACGCGCCTTACTATGCCCACCTTCTTGCGCATAAAGCAATGCACCATTCTCATCTCTATCAAGCAAAAATCCACTTTCTATAAGCTCATCAAGCACCTTTGGGCTTGTGCTTGTGAGCATTTCTACACATTGTGCATTATTCAAATTTGCACCGGCTAAAAGTGTATCCTGCGCGTGTAAAAACACATCGCTCTCATCTCTTGCTATACTAATGCCACCCTGCGCATAAAAGGTATTGCATTCCCACGGCTGTGATTTACACACAATAAGCACATTCAAATGAGGGGGTAAAGAGGCAGCACAATAAAGCCCTGCCACACCTGCACCAATAATAATCACATCATATTGTCCCATTTTTACTCCTCATCTTCTTGAAAGTCCGATGAAGACTTAGTATCTATGCCTTGAAAAAATATATTTTGCTTTTTTACCTCTTGTTTATTCTCTTGCTTAGGAGCTTCTTTATTTGTTTCTTGGGTATAAAATGGTTTTGTTTGATAGCCACAACCCATACTCATCACAATAAAAATAAATGCCAAATATGCTAAAATCACCCTATGAAAACAACAACTATGGCTCATATATTCTCCAATATTAGGAAAGATTTCCCTTCTCTTGCTCTCAAAATGCAACAACAAAATGACCTTTTGCGCTTTAAAAATACCTTTCTTACGCCACTTGAGAGAGAGCAGATTCTCTTTATTATCCCTAAAAATAACCAACTCCTCTTTGCATTTAAACATAAAGCGCTGTGCGTAGAATTTAACCATTATAAGCATAAACACATAATAGAGAGTTTAAAGAGCCACAAAGAGCTTTTTCCTACACTTAAACATATCCAAAAAATACACGCCTATGTGCCAAGCCATATTCTTGCTCCCCCTCCCCCACCAAAACCACCTGTGAGATTCTATGAGCATTCTAATGGAGAGTTTATCAACTATGCCACAAATAAAAGCATTTATGAAAAATTTGAATCTTTACGCCTAAGCATCAAGCGCCAATGGGAAGCCCAAAATGCCACATAATACCGCAACACACAATCCTCATTTACTTTTTACACTCACACATTTGCCTACACAATCAGGCATTTATGAATATTTTGATAGCGAGGGGAATCTTCTTTATGTGGGCAAAGCAAAAAATCTCAAAAATCGTATTAAAAGCTATTTTAGTATCCACAATGAGATGATTGCGCCAAAGCCAAACCTTAGCCCTCGAATCACCCTTATGGTATCCCAAATTGCACAGATTCAAACACTTTTAACAGATAATGAGCAAGATGCGCTTATCCTTGAAAACTCACTCATTAAAAGCCTAAAGCCCAAATACAATATTCTCTTGCGTGATGATAAAACCTATCCTTATATCTATATTGATAAATCCCTGCCATTTCCGCGATTTGAAATCACGCGTGCTGTGCTTAAATCACCTCAAGTTCAGTATTTTGGACCCTTTGTCAATGGAGCAAGAGAATTACTTGAATCCCTTTATGATGTACTTCCACTTGTGCAAAAAAAATCTTGTGTTAAGGGTAAAAAAGCGTGTTTATTTTTTGAGATTAAAAAATGTCTCGCACCCTGTGAAGGTAAAGTCTCCATACAAGAATACACCGCACTTATTGAACAGGGCATTGCAATGCTAGAAAACAAAAAAGAGCTTATACAGATTTTAGAGCATAAAATGCACGCCCTCTCTGAATCTTTGCAATTTGAAGAAGCCGCCAAAATACGCGATAAAATCCATAAAATTGCGCAAATGAAAAATCAATCTGTTATTGATATGCGAAGCGGGGATTATGATGCTTTTGTCCTTGCGCAAGACTCACAAGAACGCACACATATTTTAATGAGTCTTTTTATACGCAATGGACGCATTGTTTCAAGTGATTTCTCAATTCTCCACCAAGATATACAAGAAGATAATCTGCCCGAGCTTTACACACAAGCCCTTCTTAACACCTACAAAAGTGCAATGCCCCTAATGCCTAAAGAGATTCTAATACCACATTTTGACTTCGCAGATTTACCCTCTTTGCAATCCCTCTTGCAGAGCCAAACACAAAGCAATGTCAAAATTATCCAACCACAAAAAGGGAAGAAAAAAGATGTGCTTTTGCTTGGGCTTAAAAATGCCCTTGAGATATTACGATTGCATAAGCAAGAAAATAATGAAGAGTGGGTGCTTCTTGCCTTGCAAAATTTATGCACCCTCAAACATACACCTTATAGAATCGAAGTTTTTGATACCTCTCATCATAGCGGGGCGCATAATGTAGGTGGTATGATTGTATATGAAAATCATCGCTTCTGCCCTACACAATACCGCCGATACGAGCTTAGCGGAAGTGATGAATATACACAAATGCGGGAAATGCTTGAGCGCAGGGCGCATAAATTTGAATCTAACCCCCCGCCTGATTTATGGCTACTTGATGGTGGAGTGGCACAGATTCACATTGCAGAGGAGATTCTTCAAAGTGTAGGGGCAAATGTCGATGTAATGGCAATTGCAAAAATGAAGCACAATGCCAAAGCCTACCGCGCAAAAGGCAACGCGCTTGATATATTGCGCACCAAAGATGCGGAATTTAAACTAAAAACAAATGACAAAAGACTACAATTATGTCAAAAGCTACGCGATGAGGCGCACCGATATGCTATTAGCTATCATCGACACAAAAAGACAAAACAGACTAATAAGGCACACATTATGGATAATCAATACAGCAAGGCACAAATCAAGCGGCTTTTAGAATATTTTGGCACTTTTAATAATCTCCAACAAGCCTCGCAAGAACAAATTAATGATGTATTGAAAAAACATATCAAAAAAGAAATTCCGCATAGAGAATCCCTATGAATGCCTCTTTATATGATAAAACCTTGCAGATTCTAAAAGAATCTTTTACTCAACACCAATCATTTATAGAAGCAAAGGAGCAAAGCGAGAGGGCATTGCTTATACTTTTGCAAGAAAATCCAAGCACAGAAAATGAGATTCGCCTTGCTATTTTGCATTTTTATGATCAATGTGGCTTGGGCTGCTTTGTGCATTATGATAAAAATCAACTGCATATCATTGTGCGTATCAAAAATAAAGAGCATAATATTTATGTGCAAAAAATCTGCAACTTTTTGAAAGAACATAAGAGTGTGCTTTATGAAAAAGAGCCCTCAAAAGCGGATTTTGATGAGATTTTTAGCTTTATCGATTCTACGCTTAAGATTCAAAATCAAGGCACAAAAAGAGATTTAATAAAAAGTGCTTTGAGGATTGTATTTGGCATACAGCCGCGCGATGCGCTCTTTTTCAAAGATGGAAATGTTACACTTAAAAAATTTGATTATGAAATCGTGCAAATCAATCAAGAGATTCGCGACATCAGCGACAAAAGCCATCTCAATAACTTAAGTAGCGAAAATAGAAAAATGATTGATAAAGCACTTAGTGGGACAAATATCCAATCACTAATTGTACAAAATACCTTACAAATTTTACAGCACGATATTCATCTTACACATATTGATAATATTCATTTCAACCAACAATTTTCTTTTTTTGCCATACAAAAATTACGCATCTTTCTTGAATCTTTACCCCTCAAGCAGATTGATTCTGTATCAAAAACGATATATTGTATGGCTTTGGTGCAAAAACATATGTGGGTAATGTTTGAGGTAGTAGCAAAGGAGCTTTTAGAATTATGCGCAAGGGATAATGCAAATGCCATTGCTTTTATTGGGTTTTATAATGGTGGCTCGATTGCGCTAGGTGGAAGAACCTATACAAAACCCCTTATTACTGATAAAAATGGCAACCCTTGGACTTTGCATCAAGTGCAAGAGACTTTGCATCATAAAATCAGTGTAGAATATGATATACAACATACACAAGAGCAAATCCATAGCCTTGAGGAGCGCATTCACAGCATTGCAAATAGCATTGCGCAAGATGAACTCACACTCAAAATCAACACATCAAAGGTAGATTTATGCAATGAGAATCTAGAATCAAAAAACAAAAAATTGCGTTTGCTCGTAGATGAGAGGGTTTCAAAAGATGAAATCAATACCTTAAGCACAGAGATTAATGCCATCATACTTGAGAAATCACGCGCATTAACGACAATAGAAGAAACACAAAAACATATCACAACTTTAGAGGAAGAGCATATTAACCTTTTATCATTACAAGAGAAGCTGCAAGGGCAAGTAAGCTATGCCCTCAAAAATAATAAAGAACAATTTTTGCAATATGATTTACTTTTGCGCGCCTTAGCCGATGCTATCGCCAATGGAAAAGAGCTTATGTAATGAATAAAGCATTTTCATTTGTCAATACAATCTCCTTTCGAACCAAAACTAGAATCCTGATGTGTATTATTATTGTGGGGTTGGGGTTTGTGGCAGGTTTGGGATTATTTGCACTCACAGAATTAAAAGATGAGTTTGAAAAAAACTCTATCCATAGTCGCAATATCCATATGCTTATACCCCTTATCGAAAATGATACACAAAATCAGCATAACTTCACGCAATTACTTCAAATATGGGAACAATACAAACTCCTCAATGCAAATAAGAATTCAGATTCTCTAACAACACATCTACGCAAAAGATATACAAAAACTTTTATGCCCAATGAATACAAAACACTTCAAGATATTTTATACAGAGAACGTATGCTTAAAGAATCAATTGATAAAGCCTTTGCGCTCAATGATACACTTATTCTCTCATCTTTGCTCAAAAGAGAAGTGGCACTCTCTTTTCATATTGTCTTTACTAATAAAAAAATCACAGATGCCCTATATAGCTTTACTTTTATATTTTTGATATTTTTTATGTTTGTTGTGATTGCAACTATCATTGCCCTTGCTTTCTTAATCCATCGCTCTATCAATACACATCATCTTCTTTTAAAAGAACTCGTAGATTCTAAAACAAAAGAACTTCAAATTCTTAATGCTAACCTAGAAAAATCTATCCAATACGAGGTTGAGCAAAATCGCAAAAAAGATATGATTATGTATAGCCAAGCAAGACTCGCCTCTATGGGGGAAATGATACAAAATATTGCGCACCAATGGCGACAACCGCTCAATTCGCTCACATTACTCATACAAAGCTTTAAAAGCAAAGCCTTGCAAAACAAACTCGATAATGAATTTGTATTGCAACAAACACAATATGGTATGAAAATCGCCACAGAAATGTCAAATACGATTGAGAATTTTCGTAATTTTTTTCACCCAAAAACAGATATAGAATCTTTTACATTTGCCACAAGTATTGAAGATTCTATTGAGCTTTTAAAAGAACATTTAAAAGAGAATAATATTCACATTGATGTGTGTATTAAAAAAGAGAATTTAAGCATTGAAGGCTATCAAAATTCCTTTGTGCAGGTAATTTTAATCCTTATTAATAATGCTATTGATGCACTCAAATCCAAAGCTCAAAGTGAAGAAGGCTTTACAGATTTGAATATAGAAATTTTATTAGATAAAATAGGGTATAATGTCGTGCTTTGTGTAAGAGACAATGGGGGTGGAATTACCCTAGAAGATCAATCAAAGGTATTTGAACCCTATTTTACAACCAAACATAAGTCAGTAGGCACGGGCATTGGTTTGTATATGGCAAAGCAAATCATTGAGCGACATTTTAATGGCACTATCAATGTATCAAATACACAATGGGGAGAATCATATTTTGGAGCAGAATTTATCATCAATATACCAACCCAAGGGAGAAGTAATGAATCTTGATGTGTTAAACAATCTCACTATTTTATATGCTGAAGATGATATTGACACAGCAAATCTCACAGCTATGGTGCTTGAAGATTATGTAGGGCGTATGCTTGTAGCAAAAAATGGACAAGAAGCACTTGCGCTTTTTAGACTCCATAAAGTTGATTTGATTCTTACAGATATTCTTATGCCTAAAATGAATGGCATTGAACTTATTAATACTATACGCAATTCAAGCATAAACCCCGATGTCCCTGTGGTAATTACGACTGCACATACTGAAACAAAATATCTCCTTGATGCCATTAGACTACACGTAAATGGCTACATTTTAAAACCTATCAATATTGAGGAGCTACTCCAAGCTATTCATAAGGCTATCTTGCCCTTTTTACAAGCCAATGAGATTGCTTCAAAAAATCTCCTCATCAATGCCATTTCTACCTTTATAGGTGGCAAAAAAATTGCAATTATTCAATTTCTTTTAGAGCATTGTGATGAGGATAATATCTTTTATGGCTCTTATGAAAATATCGTTGAACATCTCAATGTCAGCAAACCTACGATTGTAAAAACTTTTAAGCAGCTCATTGACGCAGGGGTTTTAATTAAAATTAAAAACAAAGTATATAAGATTCACCCAGATTTAGACAAAAATATAAGGAATAATGTATCCTAAATGCGCAAAGCCCCTTGACACACAAGGAAGTTTTCTATACAATCGCTCTTTTAGTTTTCTCTTTATTTAAGAAACTCCTTATGAAGCATTTTATCAATCCTATGCAGATTCTACCAAATACCTAGCTTCTTAGAATCTTGTTTCAACTTAAGGAACCTTATGGCAGACAATAAACGAACTCACACACCCGTAGAAGGCTATCAGCTAGAGGAATTGCGCGCAAAAAGCATTAAACAGCTTATTAGCATCGCTGAAGAAGTAGGCGTAGAAAACCCAAGCGATTATCGTAGGCAGGATTTAATTTTTGAGATTCTTAAAGCGCAAGTCAATCAGGGTGGCTACATACTTTTTTCAGGGATTTTAGAGATTACAAATGAAGGCTATGGATTCCTACGCGCACTCACTGAAAGCCTTGCCGATAGCCAAAATGATACCTATGTATCACAATCTCAAATCCGTCGCTTTGCTCTGCGCAATGGTGATATTGTAACCGGGCAAGTGCGCCCACCAAAAGATCAAGAGCGTTATTATGCCTTGCTTCGAATCGAGGCGATTAATTATATGTCGCTTGAAGAGATTAAAAATCGCCCGCTTTTTGATAACCTCACTCCACTCTTTCCGCAGACTCAACTCAAACTCGAATACAATCAAAGTAAGGTTACAGGACGTATGCTTGATTTATTTAGCCCTATCGGTAAAGGGCAACGTGCGCTTATTGTCGCTCCCCCACGCACAGGAAAAACAGAATTAATGAAAGAATTAGCCCACGGCATTGCACATAATCACCCCGAAGTAGAACTTATGGTGCTTCTTGTTGATGAGCGACCAGAGGAAGTTACCGATATGGAGCGCAGTGTCAAAGGGCAAGTGTTTAGCTCAACCTTTGATATGCCCGCAACAAATCATATTCGCGTAGCTGACTTGGTTATAGAGAGTGCGAAACGAAAGGTAGAAATGGGCAAAGATGTGGTGATACTTCTTGATTCTATCACGCGCCTTGCTCGTGCGTATAATGCTGCAACGCCCTCAAGTGGCAAAGTGCTAAGTGGCGGGGTTGATGCAAATGCTCTGCATAAGCCTAAACGTTTTTTTGGTGCAGCACGAAATATCGAACAAGGCGGGAGTCTTACTATCATCGCTACCGCGCTTATTGAAACAGGCTCAAGAATGGATGAAGTCATTTTTGAAGAGTTTAAAGGCACAGGCAATAGCGAGATTGTCCTTGCGCGTAATATTGCTGACCGCAGAATCTACCCTGCTTTTGATGTACTCAAAAGTGGCACACGCAAAGATGATTTACTCCTTGGCAAAGATAATCTTACCAAGGTATGGATGCTACGCAATGTAATGCACACAATGGACGATGTCGAAGCACTCACATTTATTTATTCCAAAATGAAGCAAACGCGTGATAATGAGGAATTCCTCAACATAATGAATGCTCAAGAATAAGGAGTATAGATGCGAGCGGGTGTCTTTGATAGCGGAGTGGGGGGATTAAGTGTTTTAAAAAGCCTCATTAATGCCAAATTTTTTGAGGAAATTATCTACTATGGCGATACAGCGCGTGTGCCTTATGGCGTGAAAGATAAACAAACTATTGTGCGCTTTTCCCTTGAAGCTCTTGATTTTTTTGCGCCTCATCATATTGATATTCTTATTGTAGCGTGCAACACAGTGAGTGCCTATGCTCTCAAAGAAATACAAGCAAAGAGCAAAGTTCCTATCGTGGGTGTAATTGAGCCGGGTGTCTTAGCGGTGCAAAATAAACTCTCGCATACAGATTCTCAAATTCTTGTGATTGCCACCCGCGCAACTATTAACTCCGGAGAATATGAAATGAGGCTACGCAAGATTGGCTTTTGGAATCTCAAAAGCCTAGCTACCGGGCTTTTTGTGCCTATGGTAGAAGAGGGTATCTTAGAAGGTGCGGTGCTTGAGAGCACATTTGAGCATTATTTTAGCCAAATTACAACGCCACCAAAAGCTATTATTTTAGGTTGCACACATTTTCCTCTTATTGCACCTGCTCTTAGTGCATATTTCAAACATCAAAGCATTCTCATTCATTCAGGTGAAGCGATTGTAGAGTATTTAGCCTCTCATCTTAAGCTCACCTCTGGCTATGATCTCAAATCTCTGCAATTTTATGCAAGTGAGAATCCCGCAATGCTCACTAAAATCGCCCAAAAATGGCTAAGCTAGATTCTTATTGACTTCTCACATTCAACAAAACTTCTCTTGATATTCGCCCAAGAAAGCAGAATTAAGGGGCATAATCACCCAAAATATGCTAAAATAGTGCATTGATTTTGCAAGGAGTGCGTATGAGAGAAGCTGGAATTGAGCTTATGAAAAATACAAAAAGTGTGCGTGATATTGATGTTAAAGATAAAAGAGTGCTTATCCGCGTGGATTTTAATGTGCCAATGGACGAGGATTTTGATATTTCAGATGATACGCGTATTCGCGAAGCATTGCCCACAATCAATTATTGCATTGACAATCTTGCAAAAAATATCGTCCTCGTGAGCCACTTAGGACGCCCAAAAGGCAAAGATCCACAATTTTCACTCAAACACGTCCTTAAACGCGTAGAACGACTTTTAGGGCGTGATATAGCCTTTGGAGAAAGTATTGAAAATGTCAAAAATCTCCAACAGCAAGGCGAAAATGGAAGCGTTATTTTACTTGAAAATATTCGATACTATGAAGGAGAAGAAAAAAATGACGATGAGCTTTCTGCAAAACTTGCCTCAATCTGTGATGTGTATGTCAATGATGCTTTTGGCACAAGCCACCGCGCCCATTCAAGCACTTGTGGGATTGCTAAATATGCTAAAGAATGTGTGGCGGGATTGCTCCTTAAAAAAGAAATAGATTCTTTTGCTAAGGCAATGGCAAATCCGCTCAAGCCTGTTTTGCTGATTGTAGGTGGGAGTAAAGTAAGCTCAAAACTCGCTCTCTTATATAATATCCTTGATGTGATAGATAAAATTATTATCGGTGGAGCAATGAGCAATACCTTTCTTAAAGCACGAGGATTTGATATGCAAAAATCTCTTGTAGAGGATAATCTCGTGAGTGAAGCGCGTAAGATTCTCGATAAAGCAAAAGAAAAAAAGGTAAAAATCTATCTCCCCGTAGATGTGGTAAGCACCGATGATATTAAAACACATCACAATATCAAAATCACTCCCGCACAAGATATACCAGAGGGCTTTATGGCTGTAGATATGGGACCTGCGACAAGCAAACTTTTTAGCGAAGTGGTGCGTGATTGCCAAACAATTATTTGGAATGGTCCGCTTGGAATCTATGAGATTCAAGCCTTTTCGCGTGGGACTTTTAATCTCGCCCACGCAGTGAGTGATACTTATGCTTTTAGTCTTATTGGTGGAGGCGATACTGCTGATGCTATTGATAAGGCGGGAGAGCGTGATAATATGAGCTTTATCTCCACAGGAGGTGGGGCAAGCTTGGAACTCCTTGAGGGGAAGATTCTCCCTGCATTTGAGGTACTTGAGCGCAAATAAGGCAACCTATGGGCGCAAAGGCAATCATTACTATTGTATATATAGCGATTGCAACACTTTCAAGTGTATATATTCCGCAGCCACTTTTGCCCCTTCTAGCACAAGAATTTCATACCTCAACGCAAAACGCATCGGCTATTATTTCTATTACGCTTTTGCCAATGGCATTTGCTCCGCTTTTTTATGGATATTTTTTAGAAAATAATCAGCCTAAATTCATTCTTATTATCTCGCTCTTTATTGTTGGTATATTTCAAATTCTCCTTGCATTCTGCAATGATTTGCATATATTTTTATGCTTACGCTTTGTGCAATCACTCTTTTTTCCTGCAATTCTTACAACGCTTTTAACTATTCTCACGCGTTTGCAAAGCGCATCTTTGCAATTTAATGTCAGCATTTATATCGCCTCTACCATTGCTGGAGGTTTAGTTGGTAGAATGGGTGGGGCATTTTTGACTGAAATATTTTCGTGGGGGATATGTTTTATTACACTTGGCATAGCTCTTATATTAAGCGGAATATTTGCGCTCATTTGGATAAATGCAACACATCATCAGCTCTCTAAAATCACATTCAAACAAATGATTCCTTTTTTAACCAACAAAACATCACTCATTATTTTAGGTAGTGTTTTTGTGATGTTTTTTAGCTTTCAAGCAGCGCTTAATACCCTACCCTTTCACGCTAAGGATATATTTCCCTCCATCAGCCAAAATGAAATTGGACGCTTATATTTAGGATATAGCATAGGCATTGTAGTATCTCTCCTTGCAGGCTCTATCACAAAGCTCTGTGGAGGAAAAGAAAAAACTATTTTTATAAGTCTCAATATTTTTGCGCTTGGTTTATGTGTGTTTCTTATGGATTCTATGCTATGGATTGGCGTGGGTATGTTTGTAATGTGCTTTGGTTCTTTTACTGCACATTCTGTGCTCAATGCACTCAATAGCTCCCTTAGTGCGCAACACAAAGGCGTATTAAGCGGATTGTATCTTAGCTTTTACTACACAGGTGGCACACTTGGCTCATATCTCTCATCATTTGTCTTTGAAATGCTTGGGTGGCAGATTCTAATTATATGCCTTGTTTTGCTTTTAAACATTACCTCAATCATTTTCTATACCCACACAAAAAAGGGCATTAATGTTTTTTGATATGCTTTTTGAAGCCATTAATGCCAAAACCCCTCAAGCAAAATCTCAACTCATTCACGCATTTGTTGCAGAAAACAAAATACTTTTGCAATCCCCCAAAGCAGAAAATCTACATTTGCCCAAAGCCCCTATTTATCCGCTCAAGCAACCCTCTTATGCGCATTTTTGCACTATCACCCACCCTACTAAAATCCGCCGCCCCAAGCACATCAAAAGTGAGCAAAGCCTCGCTAAAGTGCTACATTCTATCGTGCATATTGAATATAGCGCGATTGATTTAGCTCTTGATGCAATGTATCGTTTTAGAGATTTGCCCCTCTCATATTATTGTGATTGGCTTGAAGTTGCCCTTGAGGAAGAATCGCACTTTTGCCTCCTGCATCAATGTCTCAATGATTTGGGTTATGAATATGGGGATTTTCCTGTGCATACACAACTTTTTGATGCACAAAAAGCAACTTCGCTTTTAAGTGATAGAATGGCTTTACTTCATCGGGGATTAGAGGCAAATGGGCTTGATGCGAATCCTTTTGTTGTCCGCAAAGTACAAGAGTTTGAGCATACACTCACACCAAAATTACTTGAATCTTTAGAAATTATCTTGCGTGATGAAATCTCTCACGTTAAAAAAGGAGATAAATGGTGGCGATATAGCTGCAATAACGCCACGCCACAAGATTTTCTAGCTACTTTAGAGCATTTTGCTCCCTTTTATAATGCCCCAAAAATTTTAAATACCAAAGCGCGACTTCAGGCGGGATTTTCACATAATGAGCTTGATATGATACAAGCTCATTTAAACAATCACTCTACAATCACCCATTAAGATATAACGCCTCAAAACAAGAAGATTCTATTTGCAAAAAAAGGCAAAAAATGGTATAGTGTGCGCACTCTTAGGCATTCTGTAATTCTCTAAATGAGCGCGTTTGAGTGAAGAGCAAAACAAAGGATTTATCTTGCGATTCTAGGGTAATAAGGAATACACAATGGATAATACAATACAAATCGAGGTGCGTGATTTGCCCTGCCCCGAGCCTGTGATTAAGGTTAAGCAAGCCTTGCAAGGCGTTAATGAACATTCTTTAAAACTCCATACCTATGAGATTATTGGCAATACCCCTACTTCCAAGGAGAATCTTGCGCGTTTTTTAAAAACTGAAGGTTTTGAATTTGAAATGGGCTTTGGGCGAGATGGGCAATTTATGATTGTTCTTAAAAATAAAGCAAGCAAAGAAAATAAAGAAGGCAAAGAAAAAATTGTGCCTAAAATGATGCTTTTTAAGAGCGATAAAGTCGGTGAAGGGGAACTAGGCGGTATGCTCATTAATGGCTTTCTTAAATCCCTGCTTCATTCTGATATCTTGCCACAAAAGATTCTTTTTATTAATCGCGGTGTGCTTCTCACAACAGACAATAACGAAGTGGATAATGCTGAAATTGTCGAAGTGCTTAAAGAGCTTGAAAAGCAAGGTGTTGAAATTTATTCGTGTGGTTCGTGCTTGAGTTACTTTGCTCTTACAGAGCGACTAAAGGTTGGTATGATAGGCAATGCTCTTGAGAGTGTGCAAAATATGCTTTTAAGTGATAATTTAATTTCGCTTTAGGAGCATAGATGGCAGAGTATGAACTGACACAGCATATTCAATGCGCGGGTTGAGCAGCTAAAGTGGGTCTGGAAGACTTATCACAAATCTCTAGTGGGCTTACCCAAGATTCAAATCCTCTTTTGATTGTAGGATTTGAGAGCAATGAAGACTGCGGAGCGATGCTTCTTTCACAAGAGAGTGAATATGCTATGCTCTCTAGTGTGGATTTTATCACGCCTGTGGTTGATGACCCCTATATCTATGGGCAAATTGCTGCAGCAAATGCCTTAAGTGATATTTTTGCTATGGGTGGCAAAGCATTAAGTGCGCTTAATTTGCTGATGTGGGATAATACGCATTTTAATAGCGAAGTGGCAAATGCGATTCTTCGAGGTGGGCTAGATAAAATTACAGAATCTGGCGCATTGCTTCTTGGTGGGCATACTATTAGAGATAAAGAGCAAAAATATGGCTTATCAGTTAATGGTATCGTGCATAAAAATCGCTTATGGCGCAATAATACAGGGCATATTGGCGATACGCTCGTGCTTACAAAACCTTTAGGGAGCGGGATTCTCACTACTGCCATAAAAGCGCGAGAGCTTCAGCATAAAGAGCAGGTCATTCAAGCTATGGCTACACTCAATCTCTATGCAGCAAATATCGCTCAAGGCTATGAGATTCACGCTTGCACCGATATTACAGGATTTGGACTTATTGGACATAGCATTGAGATGTGTGGCGATATAAAAAATAATGCCAATGCGCAATGTGCGCCAAAAAGCTTATTGCTTTATACACAACAAATTCCATTATTTGAGGGCATAAAGGATTTAGCACAAATTGGCATTATACCCGGTGGCTCGTATGAAAATAAAAAGGTATTGCAAGATAAAGTAGCATTGCAATGCACACTCGAAGATGATATTTTTTATTATGATGCACAAACTTCAGGTGGCTTGCTTTTTGCCCTGCCCTCTAGCCAAGCACAAAAATTTGTAGATGAACTCAAACAAAATGGCATAGAATCTGCAAGCATTATAGGCGAGATAATCCCAAAAACTAAAAAATCTATCATCTTAGGCTAGATTCTCTATCATACAATGCCATAAAGATATATTAAAGTATAAATTTATATAATACAAAGAATCTTTTTACAATGCTTTTTAAACCTAAAATATAGAGGTTACATATACTAAGGTAAAAGATTTTATTAAAAATTACCATTATTACCGATTAAGGACAATTAAAGGTTTTAGAATTCAAAAGGGGTTTATATGCAGTTTAATATGATTAATGCTTTGGTACGTAGGTTTTATATCCTTAAAGAAGAGGGGTTTGTCCTCAATGAAAATTATGCTGATGATTTACAAAAAATCCTTTCAAAAGAAGAGTTTACTATCTTTGCAGCAATGTTTGAAAATGATACTGTCGACAAAGCCATTGATAGCATTAAGCACTCCTATACAAGCAGTAGCACCAATAAACAATATGTTATTAATATCCTCTCTGAACCAAAAATCACACAAATTGCTACTACTCTCCTTAAAGATGCAAAACCAGAAGCATTAGAAAAAGCTATTCGTGTAAGAAAAGAGATTGATGAAAATAGCGTACGAGTTTTGGAAGCTATCCAAGCTCTTGAAGAAAAAATACTCAATTTCATCACTACACGTGTGAGCAACTTCCCCCCCACTACATCACCTGATGATTATCTTAAAACCCTAGCTATCCCAGAGATTAATATCAGCAATGTTACACGATATTTTGGTGGGGAATTTGAAAGAGCTTATCTCGATGATACAGGGGTGGGTAAGCTTTATTATGAATTTTTGGTGTGCAAAGTGCTTGTAAAATGTAAATTTATGAGGGTTGAAGATGCCCAATCGCTTTTGCTCGTATTTATTTGGAATGCCATTCCTGCCTTTAGAACTAAAACACGCGTTACATCAGTAGGTAGCGTGAGATAACCCTCTCCCCCTAAAATAGCACATTTTTTCATACACTCTGCCTTGTTTTTTATAAAGGCAGAGCTTTTTTATAGCATATTAAAAACTTCTCTTTTTTGCTCATAATTTTATAGAATCTCAATCATTTTTGGAATATATATTGCTTATCCTTTTGTGATATTTTGTAGATTTTAAAACGAAAGGATAGAGTATGTTAAGGTCTTTGTGGTCAGGTGTTAGCGGTATGCAAGCACATCAAATCGCGCTTGATGTGGAGAGTAACAACATTGCCAATGTAAATACGGTTGGGTTTAAATACTCAAGAGCTTCTTTTGTGGATATGCTTTCACAAATCAAGCTTATTGCAACTTCTCCTTATAAAAATGGGCTAGGAGGGCAAAACGACTTCTCAGTTGGGCTAGGTGTAGGTGTTGAAGCAACAACAAAGGTATTTTCACAAGGAAACACACAAAATACCGATGTGAAAACAGATGTCGCTATTGAGGGCGATGGATTCTTTATCATTTCTCCTGATAGAGGAACAACGCATAACTACACACGTAATGGCGAATTTCTCTTTGATGCAAATGGAAACCTCGTAACCACCGGTGGTTATGTAGTGCAAGGCTGGGTGCGCCCACCACTAGAAGCAGCAGAATCAGGCACGATGAGTGATTTTGACTTCTTTAGAGTGGATAACACAGGTCCTGTGCGAAATATTCAAATTGACCCGGGTATGGTAATGCCTGCTCGTGCAACAAAAACTATTACTCTCCGTGCAAACCTCAATGCAGGGCGACATATTGATCAAATGCAAGATATTGCCGCACTTGATTCTACTGCACGCACCGCTGCTGATGGCGTTGCTCCAATGTATGATTCTCGTGGTGTGCTTACACAAGTAGGTGAAGATTTGGGTGTATTATTTAATGATGATGGGGATGCGTTTGCTTTAAATGAGAATCAAGGTATTTGGATGAGTTACAAAACCGCTGCAATCCGCCACGAAGCTGTTGCAAGCAGTGAAGTAAGCTCAATTGGCATTAATGGAGAAAATGTAAGCTTTTCAAATAACTCCGCTATTACAGGCATTAGCTCCATCGTAGCTGCACAAAATGCAATCAACTCCTTGCGCGACAAAACAGGAGTGAATGCGTATGTCGATGCAGGACAATTACGAATCGAAAATCGTAACCAAAAAGATGGGGGCGAAAAAGTCAAAAATGTTCGTATTACTGCTGATGGCACAGGTGTATTCCAAAATTTCGTCAAAGGTGAGGAAGACATTACTGCCTTTAGATACCGCTATACAAAATCCGAAGATGCAGATTCTACAACAGGACAATTTAGAACCACAGAAGATCTACGCGCATTGATACAATATGATGCAAATATGATTAAAAATCCAGAAAAAACCTACTATGAAAGCACCGCTTCAGTGGGTGTAACGGTTAATCGTTGGGGTATGTTTGAAATTGTCAATCACGATGATGCTGATGATGAACAACGCAACTTGAGTTTATTTGTTACAAGCCACTTCTCTGATAGCGTAACAAATAATGTGCTTTTCAAAGAGACAATGAAAGCGCTTAATACTGCCTCACTCATTGAAGGGGGTGCAGCAGTAAGCACAAGTAAAATTGTTAAAGCCACTCACGCCACAAGTGTAGATATTGTCGATAGCTTAGGAAGTAAGCATAATATCCGCTTTGAATTTTGGAAAACAGGTGATGCCGTATGGAGCTTTAGAGCAATCGTGCCTGAACCAGCGCAGTTTATAGGTGGTACAGCAAGCAAACCTAATGTATTTGAGGGCGGAAGAGCAACCTTTAATAGCGATGGCTCACTCTCTGGTATGAATCCACCGATTTTGCAATTTGATCCTAAAAATGGAAGTAAAGGACCACAAAGACTTGAGCTTAAATTTGGTGCAAATGAAACCTTTGGTGGGCTAACGAGCGTGGATAAGATCTCTGAAACCTATTCGATTAACCAAAATGGCTATCAAGCCGGAGACTTAATGGATATTCGTTTTGACTCAAATGGCTCATTGCTTGGCGCATTCAGTAATGGACGCTCAATTGCACTCGCTCAAGTCGCACTTGCAAACTTTGCCAATAACGCCGGTTTGCAAGCTGAAGGGGGCAATGTGTATTCTCAAACAGGTAACTCCGGTGAGCCAATGATTGGTGCAGCAAATACCGGGCGAAGAGGCGGGGTATCCGGCAGTAAGCTTGAAATGAGTAATGTCGATTTAAGTCGTAGCTTAACGCAACTCATTGTGGTGCAAAGAGGTTTCCAAGCCAACTCAAAAGCCGTAACAACCTCGGATCAAATCCTCAATACCCTTCTTAACCTCAAACAATAATATCCTTCATAGCTATGGATTACTCCCATAGCTATGAACAAACACCTCTTTTTCCCTCCCGAATCTTTGAGCAATTTTTAGTTTTTATATTATTTTTTACCTCAAATTGATAATAGATTTTTTGAAAATTTCATTTACAAGAATCTCTAAGAGCCTTTACTCTTAAACTTTTAACCTCTAAAACTCTCTATTGTAGCACAAAACTAAAAAATCTCGCACACCCTATCTTCAAATAAAACAAACCCAAAGCCTATGCCCAGCCCATTAGTTTTTGAGCGTGAGCTTGTAGCTTTTGTCTATAATCTTGTGGGCTAAGATGAGCTTGTGTAGAAAGCTCACTCACAAGGCGCACAAAGTAGCTTCCAGCAACAATAATATCTACCTTGTCCTCTAGTAGCTTCACTTGCTCATAAGAGTTAATACCAAAACCAAGCGCGATAGGCTTTTTGCACTTTTTGCGCACAAGTGTTATGTAGTCAAAAAAGGCTTGAGTAAATTGTGTTTTTTCGCCTGTGATTCCAGCTCTTGCGACAACATACACGATTTTATCGCTTAATTTAGCAATTTTTTTGATTCTTTTTGCGGGGGTTTTGGGTGCAATAAGCGAGATGATAGCAAGATGATATTTTTTAGCATATTTGCGCAAATTTTCATCGCATTCTAAAGGTAAATCAGGTGCGATAATCCCCCAAACACCGCATTTTTTTGCCTCTTTTACAAAAGCCTCTATGCCATAGTGAAAAATCACATTAGCATAAGTCATTATGATTAATCGTGTGCTGCACCCATTTTCGCTTAAATGAGTAGAAAGCGTAGAGAGTAATTCAAAACCAACAGAGACTTTGAATCCTCGCGCTATGCTTTTATCACAAGCCTCTTCAATCACCGCTCCATCGGCATTTGGGTCAGAAAATGGGAACTGCACTTCAAGGTAACTCGCCCCCGCATAGCAAATACCAAGCGCAGCATTAAGGCTTAACTCCATATTAGGATATCCTGCGATGATATGCCCCATAAGCTTTGGCGATGTTTTTATAGCTTCGCTCATAGTGCCTCCTTATCTTGCCCTAAAATATACACTAAAGGCACATTCTATCGCATTTTGCATAAATTGCACTTGATTTTAAAGTGAAGCTAATAGATTTTTTTTTACAATCTAGCTTATTTTTCCAAAGGAGCATCAATGGCAAAAATGTTTATAGAATCAAAACGAGGCTATTTTGGTGAAGAAAAAGGCGATAAGCACGCTTTTGGAGGACAATATATCCCAGAAATATTACTTCCAGCATTAAAAGAACTTGAAGATGCTTATCATACAATCTTTGTAAGTAAAGCATATAGAAAAAAATTACAGGCTTTATTGAAACATTTTGTAGGACGCCCCACACCTTTAATTTATGCAGAAAATAGCTCCAAGATTCTAAAAAATGATATTTATTTGAAATTTGAAGGCTTAGCAAATACCGGTGCGCACAAGATTAATAACGCATTAGGACAGGTGCTTTTAGCTAAGCTTATGGGAAAAAAACGCGTAATTGCCGAAACAGGAGCGGGACAGCACGGCTTAGCTACCGCAGCAGCTTGTGCAAGACTAGGCTTAGAATGTCAAATCTTTATGGGCGAGATTGATATGGCAAGACAGCGCCCAAATGTCTTTAATATGGAGCTTTTAGGTGCAAAAGTGCAAGGTGTAAGCAGTGGAAGCAAAACCCTAAAAGATGCTGTAAATGAAGCCTTGAGAGAATGGAGCAAACGAAGCGATGATACTTTTTATGTGCTAGGAAGCGCGCTAGGACCTTATCCTTACCCAGATATTGTGCGAGAATTACAAAGCGTAATCAGTCAAGAACTTAAAAAACAAACCAAGAGCTATTTTAGCTCGCTACCTGATATAATGGTAGCTTGTGTTGGCGGTGGAAGCAATGCTATGGGCTTTTTCACACATTATTTGAAAGATAAAAAAGTGCATTTAATAGGTGTAGAAGCAGGTGGTATAGGGGAAAATCCCGGGGAGAATGCTAAAAGGATTCATAATACATATGCAAGTTGTGGCATAGCACACGGCTATAAGAGCCTTTTTTTACAAAATGAAGATGGGCAGCTTAGCCAAACGCATTCTATTTCTGCAGGACTTGATTATGCCGGAATCGGACCCCAACTCGCTCATTTATATGAGATAGGACGCGTGGATTTTACTTCTGCCACAGATAAAGAAGCACTAGAAGCCTTTGCGTTTTTTGCTAAAAATGAGGGCATTATCCCTGCTTTAGAATCAAGCCACGCGCTTGCTGCCACGCTTAAACTCTGCAAGGAAAATAAGGGCAAAAAAATCATTGTAAATGTTTCAGGACGTGGCGATAAGGATATTTTTATCACCGCAAAAGCCATCGCACCACAAAAATGGAAAGAATTTTTACAAGAGGAAATCACGCGCATAAGCTAGACTATGCCCTTAGAATCCTTGTGTATTTATAGAATTTATTTAATACAATGGCTCACAAATTTTGAAAAATTATCAATAATAAGTCCGCCCTTGCGGAATCCTAGCCCACACGATTCATAAGCAAAAAAAACATTGGGTTGATAATACGCGCCATTGTGGTGATTTAGCTCATAAAAAGCTTGATAGAGAGGCTTATGATTTTCATATATGCCCTCTTTAGATTCTATCACTTGAGCATTTTCATCTAAAATCGCTACATTTGCACCCTCGCGCCCAAATGCTCTTTTGCATACTTGCTTACAAGAGAGGGGTTTAAAATCTGCAGGCAAAAGTAAGGGGTGATTTGGAAACAAATCCCATAGAATCTTTAGCATTCTTTTGCTTTGAAAGAGTAGCGTATAAGCAGGATTAAGAAAAATCGTATTGTGATTTTGCATCAT